>CADBPS010000079.1 GCA_902796575.1 uncultured Methanobrevibacter sp.
CGGCATTGGATTTTAAATAATATTAATCATACTGAATGTCCGTTAGATTATGATGATATTTTAGATGCATTCAATGAAAATCTTGTTAAATACCCGAATAATAAGCTTGTATCATATGAAGATAATGTTTATAGTTATTCAGAAGGTGCATTTATTGCAGATAATGTGGCTAAATCATTAAAAGATTTATGTGTGGGTTCACAGGATAATGTGGCATTTTTAGTTGAAAAATCTGAACTGTACATGTTTGCTGTCTTGGGTATTTTATCTGCCGGTGCGGTTTATGTTCCTTTAGATGATGCCCATCCTGATGAACGTATACGATTTATATTGGAAGATACTGATTCCAAAGTTGTTATTGTCAGTGATGAAACTTATGAACGTGCTGAAGGATTGGTTAATGATTCAATTATATTAAACATATCTGATTTATTAAGAGAAGATATTGGAACATTATCCTGCTTGCCGGTAATATATAATGATTTGGGTTGTATCTTATATACCAGTGGTACTACCGGTCTTCCTAAAGGTGTTAAAGTCCCAAGAATTGCATTTGTTAATTTGTCTGCAAATTATGTTAGAAATTATGGTTTGGGAAGTGATGATGTCTTCGGTCTGTTCTCATCTATTGGTTTTGATGCAGCTTATAAAGCGATATTCTCAGCAGTCTATGCCGGAGCATGTTTGGATGTTATTCCAAGTGATGTGAGATTGGATATGGATGCATTAAATAAGCATTTCATTAAACAGGGTGTAAATCATGGGGATCTCCCTACACAAGTTGCCCGGTTATTGATTAGTCAATTTGATAATATTCCACTTGATGTTTTGTTCACTGGTGGTGAGAAGTTAGGTGAATTCGATGATAAGATTAATTGTCGTTTTGTTGATGCTTATGGTCCTACAGAAGCCTATGTTGAAGTTTCAACTGCCGATGTAGTTGATAAGCTAGATTCATCTTCAATTGGCCATTTGGTTGACAATACTAAGGCTTATGTGTTGGATGATGAAGCAAGATGTGTTCCTGTCGGTGCCGTTGGTGAATTGTATCTTGCAGGTAAACAAATTGCATGCGGTTATTTGAACCGTGATGAGGAAACTGCCAAAGCATTCCTGAATAATCCGTTCGAGGATGATGAAGCATATAAAGTAATGTATCGTACAGGTGATATGGTGCGTGTATTGGCAGACGGATCTTTAAGTGCTGTCGGTCGTCGTGACAGCCAGGTTAAAATCAGAGGAAATCGTGTGGAACTGTCTGAAATTGAAGCTGTCATACATGAAATTGATTATGTGGAAGATGTAACTGTTCAAACCATTAAACGCGACACTAACAATGAGGTTGTAGCTTATGTTGTTGTATCTGAGGAATTTGGTGGTGATGAGCTTAAAGAAAATATCTCTGATTATGTTGATGAACGCAAACCTGAATATATGGTTCCGTCATATGTCATTGAACTGGATGAAATTCCATTGAATGTAAACGGTAAGGTGGACAAACGTGCACTGCCTGACGTTGATGTGGACAGTCTGCGTGTTGAGTATGTTGCTCCTGCCACTGAAACTGAAAAATTAATTGTAGATGCATTTGAAGAAGTCTTTAATCAGGATAAAATTGGTGTTTATGATGATTTCACTTACCTTGGCGGTGATTCATTAACTGCAATTAAAATAACCTCTATTTTATCTAAACATGGCACTACTGTTAACGCCAGCATTATTTTTGACAATAAAACTCCTTATCAAATTGCCAAAGTCATTGATGAAGGCAAATCCGAATACGGATTTTATCTTGCTAAGAAAGGTAATAAAAATCAAAACATGTTCATACTGCCTCCATGGAGCGGAATGTCAATGGTATTTTCACAATTACTTGATAATCTTGAATTTGAAGGCAATGTCTACCTTATTGATGACTTCAAATTGGATTTAACAATCGATGAAATCAAAAACACTGACCATAATATGACATTTGAAAAATACTGGAATGCAATCAAAGACATCTTCCAGGATGGAGATATTATAGTGGGATATTCATTAGGTTGTATTTTCGCAACGCTGATTGTTGAAAAATTGGAAAAAGACATGAAAGTAGAAAAATGTGTCTTAATTGACGGTACATTGGACTTCTACTGTGATGATGTTCTGGATAAGGAAGAAACCTCAATTCTCATTAATGAACTATATGATCTGGGTGTTGATGTTGATGAGTTAGAATCTGAAGACCATGATGAATTAATTGATAAGATGGTGGAAATATTTACTGTAAATTCCATTTGGGATTTCCCACCTGTAAAAATCAATGATACTCAGGTAATTTATCTGGCTAGTGCCCATGACTATGAAAGCAGATTGGAAGATATTGCAAGGAATGGTGAATTCATCTTCATTGATGATACTGACCATACAGCAATTATTACCTCTGATGTTAAAAGGGTTATAGGATATCTTAAATAATTACCTCAACTACTTTTAGTTGAGGTATTTAATTTATTTATGAGCAGATATTCTCAGGACAATACTGTTAAATAATAAGTAATTCATTATTCAATACAAAACCTTTTAAAATATATTCGTTAAGCGTGATTGTGATCCATTTACGAAAGTGTGTTTTTTTGTCATGGGATTTGTGAACTCAAAGCTTTTAGGGTACAAAGAAAATATATTTGATTTCATCTCTCATGTGATGGAATAGTATATATTATATTAAAAACTAAATTATATCTATGAAAAAGTTTTTAAAAGTTGCATTAAAACCTCAATGGAAAATAATATTAGTTATTTTCGTGTTATTGATTTTTCAGACTATATTTCAAATGGAAATAATTGACTTGTTCAGTGCGGCTTTGTCCGGAGTTAAAAAGCAGAAGTTCGATATGCTTTTCCAATCCGGATTATATATGTTAATATTTACTGTTCTTTCAATGATTTCCATTTATGCTGTTTCCCGTCTCTCGGTAAGAGCATCTTCAAATGCGGCATTCAATATCCGTGAGAAAATATTTCATATCCTAATGAACCTGCCTGATGATGAAATTGATAAATTTAAAATTTCAGGGTTAGTTACACGGTCAACCAGAGGGATGTCTTCAGAACAGGGATTTTTATCATTAATACTAGAGCAGTTAATGTTAATTCCTTTTACACTTATAGCAATTCTGTATGGAATAGCGTTGATTGATGGAACTTTTGCATTATTTTTCTTATTATTTGTTATCATTCTTTCCGCAATTCTGATTTTTAGAATGAAACAAATTGTAAAAATATTTTTTAGAGCTAAAAAAACATACGGAAAGCTGAACCTGCTGTTTTTATCTAAAATCAATGATATTGCAGACAAGATTCCATTTAAAAAACAGGAATATGATTCTGAATTTGAAAAGGCATGTGAAAATTCCTATGATAAAAATGTTAAGTATATTTTAAGTCAATATTACCTTGGTCCGGTGTTATTCTGGGGTTTATACATTCTTGTCCTAATTATATTGGCAATGGTTAATTCAGGATACACCATTGGCTTTGAAACTGATAATGTAATTGATTCACTGATTATCCTGGTATATGTTGCCTACTTCCTTTCTACTTTGACGGTTGTTCCGGCATTAATTGACAGATGGCCACGTGCATATGCCAGTTCCGTACGTTTGGAGGAAGTTTTGAACCTGGAAGATAAAATCATAGAATCTAAAAATACAAATGATAGTCCAGAAAGAATAGAAATTGTTAAGGAAGATATTACAGGAGAAGATAAGGGCATTTGGGCTGAAAGAAAAGATATCACCCAAAAATTCGCTACAATATTAAAAGATGACAAAACCCAAATAATAATATCAATGGTTTTACTCATGATATCTACATTATGTATGGTTTATGCTCCTAAAGTTGCAGGAAAAACTGTTGATTTACTGATTTCTAATTTTGATTCATCCAAAGATACTGCTATTTACACGAATATTGCCTTTTTGATGATATTATATTCTGCGGGATATCTTCTTAAATTGACTCCAAAAAGAATTATGGGGATTACCGGTGAAAAAGTAGCCTATAATTTAAGAATGAAATTGTTTGATAAGCTCGATACTGTCGGTTCCGATTATATTCAGGAAAATTCAAAGGGTCTGGTTCTATCCAGACTGAACAATGACCTGATGAATATAAGGGAGTTTGTCTCTTCCCGTATTTCTGAAATTTATGCCCAGGTTCTGCTGATTGTCTTTGTATTAATCCTGATTTTATTGACTGACTTCAGGTTGGGTCTGGTATATCTGGTGATAATACCTGTTTATGTCATTTGCTTTTATATATGTGACGTTAAAGCTAAAACCCATTACGACGGTTATCAAAAGCATTTAGGTCGATTGATGAGTTATTTTGAAAGAGGTCTGGCAAATCGTGATTCATTCCACGAAGAAGGATTTAAAAAATTCAGCCAAAATGTAATTGACTGCTATACTAAATCCAGAAATGTTACAAATGTTATGGTGCCTGTTACAACCTTTTTAACAAATATAAGTAATATAACTGTATATATTGCAGGTATTTACTTTTTAGCAGGTAATGAAATACATCTGGGAACCCTATTGGCAGTTATTATGTATGCTCAATTATTAACAAAACCTATTAAAAAGTTAAGTTCCTCAATGACTTCTATTGAAACTTCATTTTCAAGTATCAAAAGGGTATTTGCGATTATTGACTATCAAAAAGATAACTAATCAAATTTTAATTAGTATGGTGTCGGATGCTGGCTTAATTATACTGGCAATCTGGCCTGATTCTTTTTTTTATTTAAAAATTACTTTTTAAAACCCTTGCATATATATTTTATAAGTTCATTTTTAAAATTTTTATCAAAGCATTATTTTACTTGTTATTAAACATGATAATTATGATTGTTAATATAATTATTTTCATTATTTTATTCATTTAACTGATTTTATCCCTTCTTATTTTTCACCAATTCCCGGACATTCAATCCCACCGGTCTTTTTGTTGCAATATATAAAAATGGTGCTAAAAAGAAAGTTGCAATTGAATGTATAAGCTCATACGTACTAAATCCATCAGTAAATCCAACAATAATTGAAACTGAAAATGCTTGAGAGATAATAACAGCTATTATAACTTTAATGAAAGATTTTATATCAAACAAAGACATTAATTTAACTATTTCGGGTATATCAAATGCTTTTGTAAATTTTCCCTTATTCAAGTATCTGTTTAACAATCCTCCAATGAGAAGCAGATAGACAACTGCGAATAAAACAGCACAGCATACTGTGATTATTAGGTTTCCATTTATAAAACTCTTTTGTGCCTGAGTGAATATGATGATTAATACAACTGAATAAATAGCTGTGATAATGGATTTTTTAAAACCCTCCCAAGTCAGTTTTTTTATATTGCTGAACTTCGGATGTTTATCCGAACCCTTAAGAGTGTACCATGAAATAAATGATCCGTATCCCATAACAATTACCAAAGTTATGGTAAATGCTCTTAAAACTACATTAATAGATTCATTTTTAGTCACAAATGATGTAATGGCCATTAACGAACAAATTATGACGAGTGCTTTTTTATCGTCTAATGCATATTTTATCGAATCCTTAATGTATTCCAAAAATAATTTCATACAATCCTCTTACACAAACTGTTCTTATAGGTAATATATTCACTAATATCTTTTAAACATTCATTGAATATAAAATAATATTTTACTAATTTTCTAAATTTTTTAATAATGAATGGATATCGTTAGTTGTTTTTTTAGCATTTCTAAGAATATTATTTCTAAAACCTTGATAATAATCGGCTTTATTGCGATATCTTCTTAATTTACTCAAAGCTTCAGCTAAATCAATTTCGTCATCATTACCAAAAGTATTCAAACAACTTATAAGAGTTTCATGTGGCCTATCCTGAAACCCTAAAGGAAAATGCTTCTTTTCGAAATAATCTTTTACACAATGATAACAAGAATAATAGTAGCGCCCAACGGCTGAACGCTGATAAGCTTCCGCAGAAGAATGGCTCTCCAGATGAACTCCTACATCATGAAATTCTTTCCAGTCAAAACTCATAATAATTACCACAAATCCAGAGATAATAAATTTTTCACAGTGTCATCGTAAAGAGACAGGTTTCTAATTTCTTTACTGATTCTTTTTATTTTTTTCCAATCATTATCAAAAGTTTCATCCACTCCCTTAACATATATTACCAGTTTATTTAAGCTTGGGATTTCCGGATCTTTATCAAATTCCAATGAGAAACTATTGTTTGGAAAATGATTTTTAATTATAGGAGTGGCTTTTTCAATTAATTCAATAAGTCCTATATTTTTAACAATGAACTTAATCGTTTCAGATTCATTAAGCAATTCAAAATTACTTAATGTATTTTTAATAAACATTACAATTGAAGGATAATTCTCAACATTCCTAATGGCGTATTTATCATAATCTATGGTTTTGCTGTTTGGATTAAAATTAACATCAAATTCTTCAACTTGAAAACTTCCATTTTCGCTAACTGATACAGTATCTCTTATGGTAGTGGTTGTTATATTATTCATTGGTATCCTCTCTTATCATTTCTTTTCTTAAAACATTTGTAATTGACTCTTCATATTTACATTGAACATATTTCCTCATTTGCTTTAACTCATCGGCGACACTATCTATTGCTTTAACTTTTTTGGTAGTGCAGTCAAAATCTAATATAAAATCTTTATCAAAATTTGGATTGGGATATGCCGCATTAAATAGACCATATTGGAAATTTAATATGTAATCCTCTTTTTTAATAGATAACCTGTTTAAAACTTGTATGAACTCTTCCTCTTCATCAAGCCCCATGATATACTCACTGAAGTACTTAGGATTGATGCATTCCTTAAGTTCAGCAATGCTTTTCCCATCAATCTGGTTAATGTACCTTAAACCTAAAAAAGACAGATCTTTAGGATTATACTCTTTTAATGCACTGATTAATAATGTTACATCCTCCAGGAAATATCTGAAGTGGGTGTATGCTCCTTTTTTATAATGGAGAATTAAACTATTTGAAGTTAATTCAACAGATTTATTATATTTTCTGTTTTTAAAAATCCACAATAAACTTCCATCTTGAGTTATCTGTGTTGATTTTCCAGTATCTGAATCAATTTCAATGTTAATTGCATGATTTCTTTTTATGATTGTATTGGGAAATATTTTAGATATCCTTTCATGGAAATCATTTGCAACTTCTTTATTATTTACAGATAATGCAGGAATATTTGAAAAGTTGATTCTGAAAATAACTTCATTTAAATAATGATTTTCGTATTTTTCACCTTTTTTCATCATGATTTATGACTCCATATAACCGGGCACATATATTCATGTACTACTATGTGGTGAATTAATATATAAAGTTTTCAATTAAATGATAGATAGTGGCTTATTTATAAATATAAGTTTAATAATAGTTACAATTTCAAATTATCAATTAAATATTGCTTTTAATGTGAAAATAGTTATGCGGCATTTGAATTACTATTGATTATAAAAAAATTTGTTATAATTCAATATGTATATCTTTGGATAGAAAATTACTTTTAAGAGAAATAAGTATGTAATATTTCGAAGATTATCAAAAACATTTCAAAATCCTGAAAATTATCTTTTTCATCAATTTATCATTGCCTTAGCTAAAATCAATACTTCTATGTCATAGAATTTGTAAAAAATTGATTCAGTTCATTTCTTTCCTGACAGTTCAGGGGTTTAGTTTTGAAACATGTGGTGCATAGATTAGGTTTATTGATTTCAACCTGGTGTGTTTTTATTTCATGCTA
>CADBPS010000080.1 GCA_902796575.1 uncultured Methanobrevibacter sp.
AGTATTTAATGAAAAATGCCTTGGATCAACATTAACAGAAAATTTCATTAAAAAATACCTGCCAATTCTATGCTAAGTGACTATATTCAGTTTTTTTTAATGTATTTCTGCGTGTATGGACATGCATAAATGCATTTTCCGCATACAGTATCTGCTTTTCCCAGATTCTCTTCGGAGATAATCAGTGCATATTTTTCACATTTTTTATCATCATAAAAGTCATTTCTTTTAAGTTTATAGTTCCATTCTTTTCCGCTGATTGCACCTCCAATGCATGCATTCTTACATTCCATACATTTTCCGCATTTTGATTTAAGTATTGCTTTTCCAAACTCCAGTGGGGCATTTGTCAAAACTGATGACAATCTCAGTGCTGATCCGTACTGTGGTGTTATCAGAAGGGCAGATTTTCCAATCCATCCCAGTCCGGATTTTGTAGCTATTGTTTTATGGGGCAGTTCAAAAGAATTATTTTCTCCAAAATCACTGCCTAACCTTTGTTTTGTCTGTGCATATGCATCATAACCTTTGCTGATTAAAAATTTTTCACATTTCATTCCTATTTCATCTAGTTTTGTGTTTAATTTTATTAATTCCTCTAAATATTCCTGTGTTGGGGCATTTTCCATATTCCGTATAGTTTCTTTTGGGTAGGTAATATAGAATATTATTCCTGTTGTTAATTCGGTTTTTGGGGTGATATCTGTTATATCTGCGAATCCCACTTTTGTCGCACCATTTTTAAGCATGAATGCTTTAGTTTCATCAGTTAAATTCATTGGACTAATTTTATTTGAAGGAGTATATTAATTTAACATTTGTATTATTTCTAACTTTTTGTTACTTTAATATTTTTTTTTGAAATGAATATATTGGCATTATTTCTTTTGACAATTTAATATTTTTCATTTTTCAAGACATTTTTCAAATTTGATAAATAACTTTTTATAGTTATTCTTTCATAATTAATAATCGTATTAAAATAGTTTAAAAAAGTATTACTTATCAGTTATGTTTTAGCATAAAAGTATTACTTTTGTTTTAATATGGATAATTAATTAATATGGTGAAAAAAAAGATGGATAAAAGAATATTAATTGGGGGGGTTATAGCTCTGATAGTCATTGTTGTTGCTGTGTTTGCATTTAGCGGCAGTACAACAGATAATGATCCGACGCATTTGGTTGTTGCAGCTCACAGTAACATTCCAGAACCTGAATCTGGTTTTAATCCTTTAACTGGATGGGGTTGCGGACATCAAAACTATAATCCGTTAGTACAAAGCTGTTTATTTAAAACAGATGATAATGGAACAATCGTTCCTGACATTGCAACAGATTATGAAATAAGCGATGACGGAAAAACATGGACTGTAAATCTTAGAAATGACATTAAATTTTCAGATAATTCCACATTAAATGCAGAAGATGTAGCATTTACGTTCAACACTGCTAGAAAAACTGAATCCGAATTGGATTTAACAAATATAGCTAATGTTACTGCTGTAAATGATACTTCAGTTAAATTTGACCTTGTTGAGCCAAGATCAACATTCATATATGATTTAAGATATGTTGGTATTGTCCCATCAGACACATATGACAATGCAACCTACGGAGAACATCCAATCGGTTCGGGACCATATGTATTGGATCACTGGGATAAAGGTCAGCAGGCAATCTTTAAAATAAATGATAATTATTATGGTGACAAACCATATTTCACTCAAATAACATTATTATTCCCTGAAGAATCAACCTGGCTGGAATTAGCAAAATCCGGTGGAGCAGATGTTGTACCAGTTGCAACTTCAGCATTGAATCAAAGTGTAGATGGATATAACTTTGTTGAAAAATCTGCCGGAAGGGCACAGGGTGTATCATTACCATACCTTAACGATACTGGAATTGTTACAAATGACAGTTATAAGGTAGGTAACAATGTCACTTCTGACAAAGCAATCAGAGAAGCATTAAATGTAGGAATTAATCGTACTGAAATTGTAGATTCTGTATTTTCAGGTCACGCATCTCCGGAGTACACTGGAGTTGACACAAGAGATTTTGCAAATCCTGACGGAAAAGTTCAAGACGGAAACGTAGCACAGGCGAAACAAATATTAAGTGAAGGCGGCTGGAAAGATACTGACGGCGATGGAATTGTGGAGAAAAATGGTGTAAAAGCATCATTTGATTTATACTATCCTCCAGATTATCTTGACAGACAATCATTATCTACAGTATTTGCTGAACAGGCAAAAGATTTAGGTATTCAAGTAAATCTTAAAGGGGCTGATTGGGATACAATTTATGCAAATATGTACAGCTCAGCTGCTTTAATGCAACAAACTTCACCAGACCCATATAAGTCTATCTATCAGCAATACCACAGTAAAGAAATGGACGGATTCTACATGAATCCTAATTTGTACAATAATTCAGACTCTGACAAGTTAATGGAAGATGCGATGAGTACAAATGATCTTAACGAATCCAACTCCCTCTGGGCTGAATCCGCACTTGTAAACGATGGCGGATGGAGTCCTGCAGGAGATGCTCCATGGGTATGGATAGCTAACTACGACTATAATTATTTCGTCAAAAACGATATAGATATGGGAACCCAGCCTGATGGATTGGGAAATGATGTATTGATTAACATTTGTGAATGGACAAGAAAATAATTTAATTTTCTTTTCCATTATTTTTTAGGGGTTTATTTTTATGAATAAAAAGACGTTATTAAAATTCTTCGGTTATAAACTAGTACGATTCATAATTTTAATGCTTGCTGTAGCCATTTTTAGTTTTATATTATTAGATTTATCTCCTATTAATCCAGTTACTGTTTATTTAAAAGGTGCGGCAGTATCCCCTGCACAAAGAGCTATTCTTGAACAATATTTCGGTGTTGGTGTTCCTTTACCTACAAAAATTTATCATTGGCTATGTGATTTGGCTCAGGGAAATCTTGGAACATCATTAATCTATAGAGTTCCGGTAATTGATGTTATTTGGGATAAATTTTCAGCATCCATTGTTTTAATGGCGCTGTCATGGATATTTAGCGGAATTCTAGGTTTCGGATTAGGTGTACTGGCTGGTAAAAACAAAGGATCATGGATTGACAAAGCAATTAAAGTTTACTGTTATATAATACAATCTGCACCATCATTCTGGGTTGGAATGCTTATTTTAATGATTTTTGCGGTGTATCTGGGTTGGTTCCCAATAGGATTTGGAGTTCCAATCGGAGTTAAGAGTACTGATGCAACGTTCATGGAATGGGCATCAAGACTTGTACTTCCAACACTAACGTTAAGTCTTGTTGGATTGGCACCGATTGCAATGTATACCCGTAACGAATTGGTTCAGGTATTGTCCTCAGATTATATCCTCTTCGCCAGATCCCGTGGTGAAAGCGGATGGGATTTAATAAAAAATCATGGTATCAGAAACATTCTGCTTCCTGCCGTAACTCTTCAATTCCTATCATTTAGCGAGCTATTTGGGGGAGCAGTACTGGTGGAACAGGTATTTTCATATCCTGGAATAGGTCAAACTGCAGTAGCTGCAGGTCTTCAAAGTGATGTGCCATTGTTACTGGGTATTGTCTTATTCAGTGCAGTATTCGTATTTGTCGGAAATCTGTTAGCTGATTTATCTTACTATATAATTGATCCAAGAATTAAGGAGAGCGAGTTCAATGATTAACAGAAAAAGAAATAATGACAAACCGCATGTTTTACTACCTATCAACCTTAGAACAAAAACTCTTTTAATCATTGGTCTTTCCGTATTGGTGATAGCCAGTATATTAGTCAGCAGTCTATTTGTCGGCAGCATTGAAACAAATTTCGTTAATGCCAATCAGCTGCCATCCTTTGAACATCTTTTTGGAACCGACTGGATGGGAAGGGACATGTTCTCAAGAACAGTTGCCGGTCTTGGATTAAGTCTGACAGTAGGTTTTATTGCATCAATACTGAGTACGTGCGTTTCGATATTTCTGGGATTGTTTTCAAGCTTTAACCGGATTGCAGATGAAATTGTTGCAAGTATTATTGATTTATTCGGTTCCATACCTCACATTCTTTTAATAATTCTTGTTTCTATAATGTTCGGTGGAGGAACAATAGGTGTTATAATGGGTATCGGTCTGACACATTGGACACCTCTGGCCAGAGTACTCAGATCTCAGGTCAAAGAAATCAAAACTGAGCAATATATAAGCTTAGCAGAAAATCTTGGAAGATCAAAAGTCTGGATAGCAATGAAGCACATTTTCCCTTTAATAATATCTCAAATTATTGTAGGGGTTATTCTTATGTTTCCACATGCCATTATGCACGAAGCTGCCATAACATTTTTAGGATTCGGTTTACCTCCTCATGATCCTGCCATTGGGGTAATATTGTCTGAATCCATGAATTATTTATCTTCCGGATATTGGTGGTTAGCATTTTATCCTGGATTATCTTTACTGATAATTGTATTGCTTTTTGATCTCATAGGTGAAAATGTTGAAAAATTACTCAATCCCGAAACTGCACAGGAATAAAATTAAATATGGAAAATTAATTTTTTCCATTTTTTTTCTTTATTACTCAATATAGGAATGTATTTTACTATAATTGTAATTAGACTTTTTAATTACAAGTGTTTTAAAAAGATTTACTTTAAAGTTTGTATTTGTCTTTAAACAAGGTTTTTGATTTCACAGATACCTCATACAACCTCATCAAATTATTTTTATATATTGTGTAATACTTTTATTTATTATTGTAATATAAGGGTAATACTTTTTATTAAAAAAGTATTTATACTATATTGTTCAAATATAAGAATTGAGTTTGAAGATGAAAATAGTTAAAGCATAATAATTTTTCATATTTTTTATACTCTGTCATTATAATTTCCTTCTTGATATCCACATGCTTCAAACTCTACACCTTCTTTTTTACTGGTTACCATGTTGCTTTATTTATATCTTCGGACAAAATCTAGGTATGGGTAGGGAAAGTACGATTATCAAAACCAGTGTTGTTGGAATTATTGTAAACCTGATACTGGTTGTATTCAAGGCTTCTGTTGGAATTTTTGTTAATTCAATAGCTATTACACTTGATGCAATTAACAATCTTACTGATGCATTATCTTCGATTATAACCATTATAGGTACTAAATTAGCTAATAAAGCACCGGATAAAAATCACCCTTATGGTTATGGTAGAATTGAATATTTTTCATCGGTTATCATTGCAGTTATTGTTTTGTGGGCTGGAATCACGGCTTTTCAGGAATCATGGCCTAAAATATTCAATCCAGATGTCACATCATACACCACAGTTTCACTGATAATCATAGCTGTTGCAGTGGTTGTTAAAATTCTTCTGGGAAGATATGTTAAAAATATTGGAGAAAAAATCAACTCCCGGGCACTTGTTGCATCGGGAAGCGATGCATTCTTTGATGCGATACTGTCATTATCAACTCTGATTGCAGCTATTATTTCAATATACTTTAACATCAGTATTGAGGGAATTTTGGGAGTTATAATTTCATTTGTTATAATTAAAGCCAGTATAGATATACTAAAGGAAACAATAGACAGCATGATTGGTAACAGGGTTGATTCCGAATTATCACTTAAAATCAAAAATTTGATAGAGGAATTTGATGAAGTTTACGGTGCTTATGATTTAACGCTGCATAATTACGGTCCTGAAAATATGATGGGATCAGTTCATATTGAAATCAATGATGAGCTGTCTGCAAGTGAAATCCATACTTTAACCAGAAACATTACAACAAAAATCTATGATGAACTTTCAATTATACTCACTGTTGGAATTTATGCAAGAAACAATAAATTTGACTTCATAAAAAATGATTTGGATAAAATAGTCTCTGAATACGAAGAAGTTCTCCAGATACATGGATTTTATGTCTATGAAAATGAAAAATTGGTGAGCTTTGATATTATAGTTGATTTTGATGCAGACAGGGATGCCGTAAAAAATGAAATCTCAAGTAAAATCAAAGAAAAACATCCTGAATTTGACTATATTATCATCGACGATTATGATGTAAGTGATTAATTAAAAAATAAAAGATGTATGGATAAATTCATACAACTACAATCCGAAAAACAGATATCTTATAAAGATTATTGCAAGAATCCAGATTCCTATTCCCATTTCTCTGTATTTTCCTTTAGCTATTGTTCCAATTGAATATGTCAGGAATCCCCATGCGATACCAATTGAAATTTAGTAACTCAAAATCATCATTATCACTGTCATGAACACTGATGCACCAACAACTGTACTTTTCCAGTTCACTTCTCTTAATTGGTTTACCATTAGTACTCCAACAATAATTAATGCAGCAGCAGTTACAGATGGGGTAAATAATCCCAACACCAGTGGGGCAATAAAAATAGATAATATGAATAATATTCCGGTTACAACAGCTGTCAAACCGGTTTTTTCACAATACCAATACCTGTTGCACTTTCAACATATGCAGTTACAGTACTTGAACCGCAGACAGAACCAATCATTCCACCTAAGGTATCACTTAAGAATGCTTTTTCAATGCCGTTTGTGTTTCCATCTTCATCAACAAATCTGCATTGTCTGCCAACAGTCATTAATGTTCCGGTTGTATCAAAGAACGTAACAAATACCAGTGAAAATACCATCATTATTAAATTAGGAATATTCGAGAATAATTGTCCAAAACCTTTTATAAATCCGCCAAACAGTGTGGTATCTATATTCATACTTATCGGCGATGCAAATAAAGCCGAAGAAGCTCTTAAAAAAGCATATGAAATAGGATTGAAATTCTAATCTTTTGGGCAAAATCATGAAACAGAAAATAAAACCCCGTTCAATGATGTATCCTGCTCCTGCAGTCGTGGCATCCGCTTATGACGAATGCGGGAATGCAGATGCATGCACACTTGCATTTGCATCAATGTGCTCTCACAGGCCGCCAGCAGTAATGATTGCAATCAACTCAACATTGAAGAGAAAAACCCTTAAAGACATTCTGGAATCAAAAGAGTTCGCGTTAGGTTTTCCAAGCGCAGAGCATGCAGCTGAAGTTGATTATTTCGGAATCGCATCAGGATATGATATGGATAAATTGGAAGATGTCTATTTCACACACAAAAATGCAGACTACGTCAATGCACAGATAATCAATGAGTTTAAAGTGTCTCTGGAATGCAAGGTCATTGATGTTAATCCTGTCGGAAGCCATACACAAATTACCGGCGAAATCGTTAATGTTCTGGCCGACGAATCGGTTTTAAACGAAAAGGCTAAAATCCAGCTTGAAAAGTTAAATCCACTATGTTACGATGATGTTACACATTCCTATTTTGCAATCGGTGAAAAGATAGCTGATGCATTTAAAGCAGGATTGAAATATATGAAATGAGCAAATCGATTAATTTCATTAAAGCAAAGTTTTCATGAACAGAAAAAAAGAGTTATAGATTTGAACAATTATTGGTTAAAATGAGAATGTTTCATAAGATAACATTCGATTTAACATATTTGCTAGTTGTTGATTAATATATTTTTTGGTTGATGAT
>CADBPS010000081.1 GCA_902796575.1 uncultured Methanobrevibacter sp.
AATACCTGCTAAATTGACTGCACAAGATCTTTTAATATCATAAATCATTTCTTGTATAGCAGAATTTTTAAGCGGGCTAATGGATTCCAATGGTACGGAATCTTCGAGGATTTTTCCGTCAGGCCCATATAAATCCAAATTATCATCATAAATTTTCATCAGTAACCCCCTAAAAAAAATTAAAAAAAAGTAGAAAACCTTATTCAGGTTTACTCATTAAATCAGTTTTACAACCTAAGTTTCCTTCTTTCATATGAGGAGTTCTCAACACTGTATCATTTGATTTTTCAATTTCTCTAGCTTCTTGTGCTAATTTAGCAGCACATGCAGCTATTTCGTGAGCAGCAGCTACTAGTGGGATGAAGTTTTCAAAGCCTTTAGTCATAAAACAACCTTTCATGTCCAGGTTTGCAACTGCACCTGCCATTTCATATGCTGCAATAGCTTTTGCTTTTGCATATGGGTTGGCAAATTCGCCAGCTTCTGCGGCCTTTTCAGCGGTGATTATAAGTTTAGGTAATTCAATTTCGTTTGCTTCAGCTTGTTCAATTACAGTATCAATAGTTTTTTGTACTAACCTTAAAGCACCAGTTTCTGCTAGTACTTTTAAGATATCTGCATTGAATATTGCCATTTCAGTTGGATCTAACCATTCTCTTTTTGCACCAATCATAGGATCTGACATTACAATTATGTAACCGAGACCTTGTTCATCCATTTCATCTTTTTTAGCTTTACCTGGTGCATCACCAATGATAATAGCAGGAATGTCTTTTTCAGATAACATTTCTCTTGCTTTAGCTGGTCCAGGAGCTCCAGGGTTTGGGCTAATGAAGATTGCAAAATCAGGTTCGAAAGCGTCTATTTTTGGTACAACGTCTTCTACTTGTTCGGGGTTCATTTTTGCACCAGATCCAAATGTTCTTACATCTATATTTGGTCTGTCTGCTCTTTCATCTAACAATAAGTCAATAACCGGTGAAGTACCGATATTACCACTTTTAATTATTGCGATTTTTACAACCATAATATCACATTTTTTATTATATTATTTTTTCATTGACGGATATCGCCACAAAACAACTTTCAGAATTTATAATCAAATCCTAAAAAATGATTAAAATCATTTTTTGTACCGATATCACTAGTCAAAAAAATAAACTTGAATCATTGAGTTATGTATACTTATTAAATATGGGATAAAACTACCATTATCACTATGTCATTTTTTTTAAAAAAATAGCTATTAAAGAAGTTTAGAGGAGTGAAATACTTTAATAGCTATTGTAGACAGTGAAAGAAACCACACATAAAATTATATGCTAATCTCTTTTTTTCATTTCATTAACTATCTTATATTGATGGAAAAAAGCAATATCAATTGGTTATGCCAACAATTAATACTGCGGGCTAATGATGTATTATCAATATATAGACAATCAACTGAAAAATAATCAAAATATCCTCTATTTTAACTATTTTTCTAACATTAGTAATGAACTCACTAATCTTAGAAAAACAATCACGAGGAGGTAAATAGCTATATTAGATAGCTATTTACAACGTCATATGGCTTGACTATTTAAACTCTATTTTAACTCCAAAGGCCCTAATTTAGAAAGGGTTTTTTGAAATTCATTCATTGTTTTTTGGAATTTTTCTCCTTCAGATGCTGAAATCCATTCAAAACGGAATCGTTCTTTTTCTATTCCAAATTCTTCAATAATATCCTGAACAATTTTTGTTCTTCTGGACCATTTGTAGTTACCTGCATCATAGTGGCAATCACCTATGTGGCAGCCTCCTACAAACACTCCGTCAGCACCATCTTCAAATGCTTTAAAAATCATGGAAGGATTTATTCTTCCAGAACACATTACACGAATGATCCTAATATTTGGTGGATATTGCATACGTGCTGTTCCTGCAGTATCCGCACCTCCGTAACAACACCAGTTACATAACAATCCTACAATTTTTATATCATCAGACATTAAAACCACCTCATAACTCGATTTTATCCGGACTGTATAACGGAGGTTTTATATCATCTGAAACTCCAGCTATATAGCCGGTCCTGTTATAATACTTCTTCTGCAATTTGTCGAAAATTAATGAAATAGGGATATCCATTGGACAAACATCATCACACTGACCACAATCAACACAACTGAAACTCATATGCGACAGCCTAACTCCCTGGAATGAGATAGGTTCCGGCGGAATGTTAAGTTCATCCTTAAAGTAGGATTTATTCAATTCACAATTTTCATGACACCAGCAAATTGGACAAATATCTCTGCACGCATAACATCCAATACATCTTTTCCATGCATCCATATCTTCAGCATCATCAAATTTTGATTCCTGAACTTTTTTGGACATTTTTATCATAATATTTTCCACTTTTGATCTTGCCTCGACTGATTGCTTTGATGGATTTTTGGTTTCAAGTACTCCTGCGCTTTTTGCGCCGTCAATTAATTCTTGTCCTTTTTCATCATTTATTTCTATGAATGTCCATCCATCTTCTGCTCCCCAGTTACCGCATGCAATATTTGCTTTCCTTGGAATTTTAACATCACATCTTTGACAGTTGTCACGTCTTCCGTATCCCTGTTTTTCTAAATCGTGAATTTTTACTCCTTTTTCAGAACCGTCCGCAAGTTCAACGATAAATTGTCCTTTGTCGATTTCCTCACTTACAACATCATCGGGATTAATGTCATAAAACAATTCAATCATCTTGCGACCTGTCATTGGAGAAACTGTTCCTCCACAATTTAATCCAATAGTGTAAATATTTTCTCTTTGAATTTTGTGTCTTTTAATCAATTCTTCAATGGATCGTATATCACATGGTTTAACTGCTACTGCAATCTTTTTGTCCGAGAAATATTTTGTGATGATATCACCTACCATCGTAGGTGCACAGTGGTATGAACCTGCTGTTGAAATCAAATCTTCAGAATCAGTTACAAAAGTTGGAACTCCATCATATATGTCCTCTTCAGGATGCAATGCCAGGACACCATCAACAATACCTGCATCTAACAAATATTTGAAAATGCTTGTAACAGCTCCCCCACATTCTCCAGCTTCAAGAATTGCATTATCTTTAGATTTTGCTAGAATATAACTCATAAAATCACTCCAATCCTTCATTAATTTTTTCAATAATATCTGTAATGCTCATGTAATCAGATTCACAAAGTGAACTGAATTTTTGGGTTAAACCCTCGCAGTTAGTAAATGATCCGTCGTATTCTAACCATGATTTAACAGGAATAACAATATCTGCAATCTCAGTTGTGTCATTCTCTGATGGTGAAAATACAACAATCTGGGATATTGATTTAAAATCAAAATCAATTTCATTTACAGTATCATCATTGAAAATTAACAATATTTCCGTGTTATTTAATAATTCAATTGCATCTTCCTTTGACATTGCTTCAACTAAATTTAAAGCTCCTTTAGTATTTGACTTACTATAAACTGGTAATAAATTAGAATTTGTACTCTCAATCAAATTTAAGTCCTCAAAAGAATCAACTTTATTGAATATAATCACTGACTCCTCATCAATGTTATTGTTTTCTATAAACTCTTTAACAGAAACAGAAGTAAATTCATCAGCTATGTTGGAGGTCGGAGTATTTTCCAAATTATCATTAACATAAATTTTAGCACCATTATTCTTTGCACGAACTATGCGTCTTCCAACTAACGGATTTTCGTACAATATATTTCCAATCACGAAAATATTTGACGCATTTTCAATGTCTTCATAGGAGGCTACCGAATCAAAACCTTTTAAATTATCTGCATATGCTAAAATATTAAAACCATTTGATTCACATAAAGATTTGATTGCTTCTAAATCTTCATTTGAATTATTTCCAGAAAAAATCACCGTAGTTTTTTCATTACTGCCTGATTTTAATTTATTAACAGCATCATTTAATGCCTTTAAATCAAATGGATGTCTGTCAGTGACATTCTCAGCAGATAACCTTCCGTTCAAACAATTTTTACCTTCGTTAACAGGATGTCTTTTATATGGGAACGTTCCAACAATTTCTTCGTTATCTAGAATCACATTTATACCACAACCAACACTACATGATGGGCATAACGTGTGTTTAATTTCAAACATACTACATCACCAATTTTTTAAAAGTAGCATTCGAATCTACGGCAGAAGTAAGTTCCTCGTTTAATAGCTCGTAATTTGATCGTCTGGTCAATGAAATCATATTCATTAACATATCACATGCATGATGAAAAATTATTTGCGAACATTCCTGTTGAGCAAACTCTTCAAAATGATCGAGGTGTAATAAACCTTCAAGTTTAAAATTTAAATTCATACAATCTTTTGACTTTAAAATAATATTGTATTTTACATCTCTTTGATCAGTGTCTGTATATTCAACTGCCCAATCGATGTCCAAATTCAAACTTGTGTTTCTGAAATTTGAACCATTTCGAATCATAGCTATTTTCTCTACCGTAACTTCCATACCACAATCTCCAATTATTATCTCTGTAAATTATTAGAATTAATTGAATTAATTGTAATAATCTATACACTATTCAGTAGTAATAACCATATAAATGTTACTAAAGTATTACTCTACATATACTTGTTTATATGGTGTATGGGATATTAATATTAGTCATTGAAATAAATCACGAATAATTAATTCGCTACAATCAAAATAACTGGTGATGATTTCTTTTTTTTGTGATGATAATAATTTGAAAATTTTTAAAATATGCTTTAAAATTAAAATCAACAGTTATCCTTATTTATTTAATATAATTTGAATAGTAAATAATGTAAAATATTAAAATAAGGTTCATATTTTGGGTAATTGGTGAATATAATAAAAATATGATTTAATAAAAAAAGTATTACTTTTTATAAAATTATTACTACTTCAAAACATATTTTTTTATAAAAAAGTATTACTATTTTATCTTTAATCTGCATGGAAATCATCATGAATAAACAGTATATAATCCTTCTAATTGGTGTTTGGTCAAAGCGTATTTTTAAGATAAATTTACAATATCTAATTATTCTTATTTCTTATATATCTTACAAAGGCACTGTTAAATAATTAATTTAGGTGATAATCAATCAATAAATGGAAAAATGATAATGCCATTATATTCAATGAAATCAAGTAGTATTATTCATTTTCTTTAATTAGAATAGCTGTGCATGTTCAAGAAGATAATCCATGTATTTTTTATCCAGTATTTTCAGTGTTGAGATGTTTTGAGGGCTTGTTGTTGAACGTTCTTCAACAAGATTTCTCAGGGATTTATTCTCAATATGGGTCTGTATCTCCTTTATAACAAACTCCAGACATTCTTTATTTTTTTCTTCCAAGTCCATTTGACTTATTTCTTCATATATTTTGTACATATTCAGGTCATAGGCCTTAGTTGGAGTTTGAAGCACATTCAAATAGCTGTAATAGTTGCTTGCATCTGTTAAGAATCCGTCAATCCCCATATATGTCAGTATTGGCATGAATGATGCTTCGGCAAATGTAAATATCAATACATCACTGGGATGTGCATGTTTTCTTAAGGTAATTATCACATCCACCAGTTCCCTTGGATTTGTCAGTAACTCATCACCGTTAGCTATTATAAATATGTTATATCCTATTTCTTCAAGTTCCTTTAAACATTTCACTCTTAAATCAATATATTTTGACCCCTGAATTACTGCCGCATCACATGTATCTGCCATTTCTCTTGCTTTTTCAATTGTCTGGTTCACATTGAATGTGGCTATTTCCTTATCAATGTTATATGATGATCCTTCACTTGGACTTATAGTCAAATCATCTTTTCTGAACAATTTCGGAGTTTTGGTTTTTTCAAGTTTACCTAGTCTTGCTATTCCATCATGGGATTTTATTTCAAATTTTTTTTTCATCTGTTTCTTTCCTGTTTTTTGTTCTCTTAAGTAGTAGTTATTGTTGTCATCGTTTATTATATTTTACCTCATGATATCATAATGGTGTAATCTTTTTGATTACACTGATTGAAATTTTAGTAATCTTTATATATTCTTTTTCAATAAATTATAATCAAGGATTTGAGGATGTTATATTTGTCCCGTGAGAATCCGAGGTGTGTTTTCAATGTCTATTATTAAACGTCTTAGGTCTCTGTTTGTTGGAGAAGAAGATAAGGAAGAAAGAAGTACTGTCGGAAAGAAATCCGTTGGTATTGGCGTTACATCTTCAAAATTGGATAATGCTATTGTTTCAGGTACGAAGACTACTGTAATGATTTCTGGAGTAGTTGAGAAGCGTCCTATCAAGAATAGCATTGAAGAAAAGCTTCCTGTAATAGAAGAAGATAAACATTCTACAGATGAAGAAATTCCTAAAGCTGAATCAGAAAATTTTGATGCGGAAGAAAATCAAGAAGAAGATTCCTTGGATATGATTGTTGATGATCAACCTTCAAAAGATGAAGAAGATGTTATTGAGGAAGAATCTTTAGATATTGAAGAAAATTCTTCTTCGGATGAGGAAGATAATAACACTGTTGATGAATTAGATTCAACTGAAAAAGTTGATTCAAAAATTAAAAATGATAAAAAGAGAGATAATATGACTTTATTGACTGATAAAGAATTGTTAACAGATGCAAATCGTGATTCAGAATTCACTGCTGAATTCATTGATGCTGGAATTGAAACTGTTAAACACTGTTTCCAATGTGGTACTTGTGGTGGAGGATGTCCTTCAGGAAGGAGAACTCCTTATAAAGTAAGACAAATTGTCAGGAAATGTTTACTCGGATTAAAAGAAGAAGTAATCACTGATGATGCATTATGGATGTGTACTACCTGTTACACCTGCCAAGAAAGATGTCCTAGAAGTGTTAAAATTGTGGAAATTATTAAAAAAGCACGTAATGTTGCTGCACATGCAGGATATATGGCAAAACCACACAAAATGACTGGTGTATTCGTAATTAATACTGGACATGCAGTACCAATTAATGATGCAGCTAAATCTTTAAGAAGTAAAATTGGTCTTTCTGAAGTTCCTGCAACTACTCACGCAGATGAAAAAGCTTTAGAAGAAGTACAAAAATTATGTAAAATCACTGCATTTGATGAATTAATCGGTTACGATGAAGCAACTGGTGGTTTAAAAGAATAATTTAATTTAGGAGAGTTTTAATATGGAAATTGCATATTTTTTAGGTTGTATCATGCCTAACCGTTATCCTGGTATTGAAAAAGCAACCCGTATATTATTTGACGCATTAGATATTGAATTGAAAGATATGGAAGGAGCATCATGTTGTCCTGCTCCTGGTGTATTTGGTTCTTTTGATGAAGAAACCTGGGCTACTATTGCAGCACGTAACTTAACTCTTGCAGAAGACATGGGTGCTGACATTATGACTGAATGTAATGGATGTTTCGGTTCATTATTTGAAGCTAACCACATGTTAAAAGAAGATGAAGATAAAAGAGCTAAAATCAATGATAACTTATCTGAAATCGGCAGAGAATTCAAAGGAACAACAAATGTTAAACATTTAGCTCAAATCTTAAGGGATGATGTAGGATATGAAAAATTAGCATCTCTCATCGAAAAACCTTTAGACTTAAATGTTGCTGTCCACTACGGATGCCACTTCTTAAAACCAACTGAAGAAATCGGTATTGAAGACCAAGCTGAAAACCCAGCTATCTTAGATGATCTTGTTGAAATCACTGGTGCAAAATCCGTTGATTACAAAGACAAAATGATGTGCTGTGGTGCTGGTGGAGGTTTAAGAGCAAGAGATTTAGATGTAACTGCTAGTTACACTAAAGAAAAACTCGACCACATGAGCGAAGCTGGCGTAGATGCAATTATTGATGTATGTCCATTCTGTCACATGCAATTTGACCAAGGTCAAACTGAAGTCAATGAAAGATATGGAACTGATTTCGCAATTCCAGTATTCCACTTAGCTCAATTATATGGATTAGCTATGGGATTAAGTGCAGAACAATTAACTTTAGATGCACAAAAAATTGATGCTGCACCTGCTTTAGCAAAAGCTTTAGGTGAAAATGCTAAATAAGTTTAAGGATTTTTTATCCTTATTCTTTTTTTATTGAGGCATTGAATACACATTTTGGATTCATGTTACTGTAACAGGTAACATTTTTTTTATGAATTTTTTTTTTGTTCGATAGTATACGAAT
The DNA here is from genome assembly GCA_902796575.1 of uncultured Methanobrevibacter sp. GTDB lineage: Archaea > Methanobacteriota > Methanobacteria > Methanobacteriales > Methanobacteriaceae > Methanocatella. The sequence goes on from CADBPS010000081.1 coordinate 8,249, forward strand.
AATATTTAATTAGTTTTATATAATATTAATTCAAAAGACTTATCTATCATAAATATAAGTGAGGTAAAAATTATGTTTGTAGCAACATTAGATGGTATATTTAAATATGAAGACCTTCCAGAAGAATATGAACCTTATGTTCAATTTAAAGCAACTATTGAAGGAAGAGAAGTTAAAGATGATGATGAATTAGCTATTTTAAACATTGCTGGTACTTCAACTCATCATGTTTTGTTCTTGGATTCATACAGCAATACCCGTGAAATTGAAAAAGAACTAAAAGAGGCTGATGCTAAAATCAATCACACTACCTTAAAAATTATAGGTGGACATTTATGAGTTTACCTGCTGAACAGAACTGGTTAGTCCTATACAATCTGATTTCAGATTTAACAAAAAAGGAATACGACATTCCTAAAGGGATTAACCCTGAGATGGGTTTAATAAGATCTTCAATCAGTTCATATAAAAGAGATCCTTCCCATCCCGATTTAATTAATGGTTTGGCAAATGCAGAAATGTCATTAAATAACATTCAAGGTACTATTCTAACAATTGCTGAACAGGAAGGCGATGAATATGTTGACCACTGGCTGGACCTTTTTAGAAGGGCTATGATGGGTGAGAAAGTATTTGAATTTCCGAAATCCCGTTCGAAATTCCTGGTCAATACTCCTCCGGGCTTGACTACCGGAAGAATTAATTTAAGAGTACCTTTAGCTGAAGAAAGAGTTCAGGAAATAGCCGAATGGAATGGTCTAATCATAGAATTTGATGATGATGTGACAGTTGCACTACATGGTGACAAGCCGGACCTTCAAATAGGCTTGAAAGAAATGGGATTTTTCTTTTTAGAAGAATAAAAAAAATATAAGTTTGGTGTTTTTCATGAAAATTCTAGTTATTAGTGATGTTCATGGGGAGTATAATGAAAATCTCTATAATTATCTTGACAATAATGATATTGAATTGCTGTTGATTACTGGAGACATTACCAACTTCGGACCCCTTGATTTTGTAGGTGAATTCATTAATAAAATATTTGAATATGACTGTGATGTAATGGCAATACCTGGCAATTGTGATCCTGAAGGAATTTGCAATGCAATTACAGAATCAGGCGCATTTTGTCTTCACAATGAAATTGTTAGCTATGGAGATGTTGTGCTGTTTGGATATGGGGGTTCAAATCCGACTCCTTTTGATACTCCCGGTGAAATTGATGATTCAAAGATTCGTGATGATGTTTTTGAATTAATCTCAAGTTATAATGCAATACATAACGAAGAATCTCCTAAAATTCGAATTCTTGTTACTCACGCACCACCAATTAATACAGATGCAGATTTAACAAGTGGTGGTGATCATGTGGGTAGTCACGGAGTTTCAAGTGCAATTCAGGAATTTAAACCTGAAATAAATGTATGTGGCCACATTCACGAAGCGAAATCTATATGTCAAATTGGAGATACAACCAAAGTGGCAAATCCTGGAATGCTAAAAGACAATGGTGCCATTCTAATAGATGTTATTGACAATCTTAATTTTGATGTAAGTATCATATCTTTGGATGGCTAAAAATTAACAGTTAGGTATTATTATGATTTGGGTTATTGCAAATGTTGATGGAAATTATTATAAGGAACCTTTTTCAAAAGGAATTCTGGCCAGATCATTACGTATTTCAAGAATTGGTTTAGATGATGCGTATGAGATTGCAAGTGATATTGAAAATAATCTGATTGAAAATAATATCACTGAAATCTCCGTTAATGACCTTGGTAAATATGTTGCAGATTATTTGAAAAATGTTGATGTAAGTGTTTCCAATAAATATAAGAAATGGCGAAGTATCCGAAAATCCAATGAACCTTTGATTATTCTAATTGGCGGTGCTTCAGGTGTAGGTACCTCTTCAATGGCTTTTGAAATTGCAAATCGTCTTGGGTTAAAGAATGTTATAAGTACGGATATGATTCGTGAAGTCATGCGTAAAATAGTTTCAAAAGAATTAAATCCTGTCATTCATAAATCAAGTTTTGATGCATATGAAAGCATTCGAACACCTTCAATACGCGTTAATGCAGTTATTGAAGGATTTATTAGTCATGTTGATGTGGTCAATGTTGGTATTGAAGCGATTATAGAGCGATCTATAAAAGAAGGAATCAGTGTTATAATTGAGGGTGTTCATGTTGTTCCTGGATTTATACGATCTGATTTGATGAAAAAAAACAATGTTATGATGTTCACCCTGACTGTTGAAGATGAAGAGATGCATAAACAAAGGTTTTATGCACGTTGTAGGCAGCCATGGGTAAAAAGATCACTTGAACATTATATGGATAATTTCGACACAATCCGTCAGACACAGGAATTTTTAATAAATCAGGCTGAGATTCATAATACAATTATTATTAACAATGTTGATATCCGATTGACTGTTGATACAATAGTTGATGATATTATTGATTATTTTGGTAATTTTAAATCTGAGGAGGAAGAATGATGTTAAAGGAAAAAGTAGCTGATATAATGACCAAAGACGTTGTTACGATAACACCTGATATTGATGTCGTTCATGCTTTCGAAAAATTAATGAAGTATAAAATCAGTTCCCTTCCAGTTGTTGAAGATGGTGAATTAGTTGGTATTATAACTGCAACAGATGTCGGACATAATCTAATTTTAGACAAATATGAGTTAGGAACTTGTGTTGGAGAAATTATGATACACAATGTTGTTACTATATCGCCAGATGACACAATTGAAACGGCTATTAAAACCATGAAAAATTCAACAGAATCTCTTGGAATTTTAAATCAATTGCCAGTTGTTGAAAATGGAAAAGTGGTTGGTATTATTTCCGACGGTGATGTTATACAGAAAATTTTATAGTTTTTTTTTAATATTTCTCTATTTTTTTATTTTATTAATCGTTATTTAGTTAATATTAGTATTATGATCATGTTTTGATTTTTTTCAAATAATAATGATATATTGGTATTAATTTAATATTTAAATTGTTTTTATCGTGTTTTTTATAATTGTTAACATTTATATAATATAATTAACATATAATACATTGGCTAGACCGGAGGGTTAGGGGTCCTCTGTAGGCACACACCCCCTTTGGTGCGGTCGAAGTTCAAAAGGCGGCTTTTCAAGGAAGTATAGGCCTAAAAAAACAATATAGAAACCTCGTCCTACAGGATCGGTGGTGATAAGATCTTTACTGGAGGGTAAAGATAAATTGTCTTTGATATGGGAACGTGTTAGGCCCGGAAGGGAGCAGCTCTACTGTTAACAATTGATGCTTGTAGTATCCCGGGGCGGAGTTGGGTTTTTAGATAACTTATATTTTTGCGTTTAGTCCACTTTTGAACATGCCATTAAATATAAATGGTTAACTTTATAAGTGAGTATTAATATATAATTGTACATCTTGTTTTGTTTGATAGTCGGGATGGCCCAGCCTGGTACGGCGTCGGACTGCTAATCCGATGATCATGCGATCACCCGGGTTCAAATCCCGGTCCCGGCGTTAATTCTTATTTTTTTGGTTTTTCATCATTGTCATCTGTGTTCCAAGGGGTGGGACATGCGCAAACATATTTTACGGTCTGAATTTTTTTGGTAATATTGTACTCTACATTTTCGATAATTACATTTGCTTCCTTAACAGTTAAATTTTCATCAACTTTTACATGAAGATTAACAATAAAATAAGCTCCATAGTTATCAATCTTTATGTCGCATGCCTCAATGGCGTTTGGTGTTTTTTTTGTTATTCTTTTAATTTTATTTATCAATGCATCATCGTTAACTCTGCCCATAATATAATCAATACCATCTTTAACTATCTTGTATGCAGTTTTTAAAATTAAAATACCAATTATCATACCGACAACAGGATCAAGAATCTTAAAACCAGTATTAGCAAAAACAACACCTACTAACACAGCAACTGATGAGAATATGTCTGTTCTTTGATGATGCCCGTCGGCTACGATTGCAGGACTGTTGATTTCTTCACCGATTTTTATAATATATGTACTTATAAGTAAGTTTACTAAAATTCCAAAAACTGCCATCAAAGCAGCATAAATACTTGGCACTGTAATTAAATCCGGATTTAAGAACTTTTCCAATGCTGTTTTAATAACTTCGTATCCAACTATCGCCAGGAATATTGAGATTATTAATCCTGCAATGGCTTCAGCGCGTCCGTGGCCCTGGTGATGTTCACTATCCGCAGGCTTTTGGGCAATTTTAAATCCAATAAATGCAATTATTGACGTAATGACATCACTAAATGTATGTGCTCCTTCGGCAACTAACGCATAACTTCCGCTTTCTATTCCAATTAGAATGTTGAAGACTGTTAAAAAACAATTGGATAAAACAGCTACTATAACTGCTTTTCTACCTGCCTTATCCCGTAGTTCATTCATGACTAATTTCCTCTATAATGTCCATAGCTTTGGATATGTTTTCATAGGAATTGGCATATGACATTCTCACATGTCCATTGCCGTTGCTTCCAAACGCACCTCCAGGGACTGTTATTACTCCCGCAGCTGCTGCCCTTTTAACGAATGTGTCATCCTCTATTTTTGGAAATACATAAAAAGCACCTTCAGCATTCACGGTTTCATGTCCTATCTCGTTAAGGCGTTTTACTATCAAATCCCTTCTGCGTTTAAATTCCCTAACCATCTTTTCAACTTCATTTTGAGGTCCAGTCAATGCCTCATAAGCTCCTCTTTGAGAAGTTGTGTTGGCACATGCGATGTTATATTGATGGATTTTTAATAATTCTTCACATAAATATTCATTTGCTGTTAAATAACCAATTCTTAGGCCAGTCATTGCATAAGTTTTTGAAAATCCATTTAATGTTATTACATTTTCACTCCATTCCGCAGGCGAGTAATGCTTTTTATCATAAATTATTTTTTCATAAATCTCATCAGATATTATCAGGAAATTATTATCCATGGATAATTCAGCTATTGCTTTTATATCTTCCTTATCCATAACGGCACCTGTTGGATTTGATGGCGAATTAAGGATAATAGCTTTTGTATTTTTTGTTATTTTTTCAGATACATCTTCATATTTCAATTTAAATCCGTTTTCCATCTTACAATCTACTGGGATTATATTGCCTTCAGACAGTTTAATACATGCTTCATATGACAAAAAACTTGGATTTGGAAGCAGTACATCATCTCCCTTTTCAATGAATGCTTGAGCACACATGTACAATGCTTCACTTGCTCCTACTGTCACAATGATATTTTCTGGATCTGTTGAAATATTATTGTCATTTTTGAATTTTTTAGCTATTTCTTCTCTTAATTCAATATATCCTTTGTTTGGAGTGTAATGTGTGTCATTATTATTTATTGATTCAATCATCGCATTTTTAATATTTTCAGGAACATTAAAATCAGGTTCTCCGATTCCCAGGTTTATCGCATCTGGATTTGTTATTTCGAACATTTTTCTTATTTGTGATAATTCAATTGATTTTGTTCTTTTTGCTGGATTAATCATACATTTCATTCTCCCTATCTGTATTTTATTTGTTTATTAATTTTTTCTGCCGTAACATGCACCGCAATTGTAACATGGTGATAGTTCACACCATGGAGTCTGTCCACAGGTTTTTATTTTTTCAAATTCCTTTCTTAAAAAGCTTTTTTTAACACCAACTTTTATATTATCCCATGGTAATTCACTGTTCAAATCATATTCTGGTACGTATCTCATCCATTCATGAATTGTAACATTTTGATTTTGTGATTTCATGATTATCTCACCGATATCTGCATTTCCACATGATAATATATATTGTATCAGTGCCTTTTTTGGACTTTCAATTTTAACATCATATTTCTTTAATCTCTTTTTAATATATTTGGTTTTTTTCTTAATATCTCTGTAATCATAACTCATCCATTGAAGTGGTGTGTGTGGTTTTGGTACTACTGGATTTAAACTGAATTTTATTTTATATATGCTTTTATGCATTTGGGCTATTTTCTCAATATAATCACATAAATCTTTAATATCCTTGAAATCCTCATAAGGTAATCCTATCAGGAAATATAACTTGATATTAAAGTCTAGTTTGACAGCATTATTTATAACTTCAAATATTTTCTCATCAGGTATATTTTTATTTATTCTTTTTCTAAGCTTTTCAATTGATTCAGGTGCTAGTGTTATTGTCTTTAATCCGCTTTGCTTCAGTAATTTTAGGCTTTCATATGTTATTGATTCTATTCTAAGTGATGGTGTTGATATTTGAAAATTTTTCTTTTCGAGTGTTTTAATCAATAATTCTATTTTGTCATAATCGCTGACTGCGGCTCCTATTAATGTCACTTTATTCAGACCTGTGTTTTTTCGGGATTCAACAGCTATGTCTACCAGTTTATCAATAGTTGTTTGACGCATAGGTCTGTAAAGATAGCTTGTCATACAGAACCTGCATCCCCGAGTACACCCTCTTGAAACATTCAGCATTATAGAATTATTAAATACAGTTTCATATTCCTTATTTGTTGAGTCTGTTAGTATCGGATGTGTTATATGGTATGCATCATCCATATCTTTCACGATTGCAATTTCTGTTTTATTATTGAATTCTGGAATATATGCTCCTTTGATATTTAAAAAGCTATTTAAATCAGTGGATTCTTTATATTTTTCAATTATTTTGTTCAATACTCCTTCTCCTTCTCCAATAACGAACATATCTATGAATTCAGACAAGGGTTTTGGATTAGCGGTAGCACAAGGACCTCCAGCTATTATTATCGGGTCATTTTTTCCTCTTTGTGACCGTTTTAGGGGAATCTCAGATTTTTTAAGCATTTCAATTACATTGAAATAATCTTCCTCAAACTGCAGAGTAAAGCTGATTATGTCAAACTTCTTTAATGGCATGTTTGATTCAATGGAATTAATGTTAGGATAGATTACTCTTTCACACCACGTATCATTTCTTTCGTTAATTAAATTGTATAATATTTCATACCCTAATGAAGACATTGCGGTCCTATAAATATTCGGATAGGCAAGGGCAAATCTCACATCATCTTTTTTGGGTTTTTTTATGAAAATATTTTTTTCCATTATCATTCAAACATCTTCATTTCATTTTATTTTTTTCATTTGAATATTGATATTCCATGATTTTTGTTTTACAGTTGTTTGTGCATTCGTTTTTTGGTCATTTTTTGTCACTATCTATTATTTATTTTTTCATTAGGTTGATTTTTAACGAATTTAAATTCAAGATATTTTATCTTATATTAGATTATTATAGCTTAAATTTTCTTTTCTAATTAATTTATGCATATTTTTAGCTAGTTTTCAATCATTTAATTTGTTTTAATTCGTTTTTTTAATTTTAGACAATTAACAACATTTATATACCATTTGTAATAAAAACATTATTCACTCATTATGAATGCTAGTCTTTAGTATATGTCATATTTTTTATTAAAATTTTCGTAATGAGAATAAGAGGTGGAAAAATTTCTAATATAAATAAAGTAATTTTCATTTCTATTGTTTGTTCACTGTTTTTGATTATAGGTTCAGTTTCGGCAGTAGATTTGAATGATACTATTGAAAATTCGAATTCATTACATGATTATGATTTAGAACTTTCTAGTTTTGATTCTCTCTCGGAAACTAATTCTCGTGATGATAATTCGGGATCTCAATTACTTGCCGATGATGTTGTCAGTGATGAAAAAAATTCTACAACACTGGCTGGAAATGATACTGAAATGTATTATAAAAATGGAACTGCTTATCGCGTTGAGTTAAGGGATGATGCAGGTACTCCGCTCAGTAATCAGACTGTTATTTTTTCCATTAATAATAACAGTTACACCAGACATACCAACAGTAATGGTATTGCGAGTATAGGAATTAGTTTAGGTTCAGGAACCTATTATATAACTTCCTATTATGCAGGCAATACTGAATATGAAAATTCATCAACTGTTAATCTTATCAAGGTATTATCTACCATATCTGGTGAGGATGTTGAGAAATATTATAGAAATGATACTCAGTATTATGCTACATTTTATAACGGTCAGGGTAGTCCATTGAATAATACTGAAGTTACATTTAACATAAACGGTATTTTCTATAAGAGACATACCAATCAAAAGGGTGTTGCCAAGTTAGGTATAAATCTTGGTGCGGGCGAATACATTTTGACTGCAACCAATACCATTAACGATGAGAAGCATTCCAATTTTATTACAGTCTTACCAACTATTTTTGCTGATGATGTCACTAAGTATTATAAAAATAATACTCAGTATTATGCTACATTCTTTGATAATGCTGGTAATCCATTAGTTAATAAGACTGTTTCTTTTAATATTAATGGTATTTTATATAAGAGACATACTAATCAAGAAGGTATTGCAAAGATGGATATTAATCTTAATCCAGGTACTTATGTCATTACTGCAACAAATACCAACAGTAGTGAGAATGCAGCCAGTACAATTGCTGTATTACCTACTATTTTTGGAAATGATTTAGTAATGTGCTATAGGGATGGCAGTAAATTTACTGTTAATGTACTTAATGATGAAGGAAACTTTTCAGTAAACAGCAATGTTTCATTTAATGTTAATGGAATATTTTATACTCGTACAACTAAAGATGACGGTAATGCCAGTTTGAATATTAACTTGCCTGTAGGTGAATATATAATAACATCTACTAATGATAAGGGTTTATCAATTTCAAATAAAATCAATATAAGTAAATCCCATTCAGAATTCCAGGCAGATGATTTATTTATTATATATAATACCAGCAGAAATTATACAGTAAAATTAGTTGGTGACAACAATCATTCTGTTGATTCTGCTTTAGTCAAATTCTCTTATGGCAATGTTGTAGCTACTGCAGTTACAAATGCTTCTGGTGAAGCCACCATAACTGTTTCTAATCTCTCTGAAGGAAAACATACAATAAAATATCAATTTGGTGGTGACTACAACCATAATGCATCTTCAGGCAGTAGTATTCTAACTGTTTCAAATTCTACTGTTAAATTAATTGCCAGTGATTTGGAAATGGTATATCTTGACGGTTCTAGATTTAATGTAACTGTAACTGATTTGAATGATACTCCTATGGTTAATGAATCTATTTCGATTTCAATTAACGGAGTTACTTATAATCGTTCAACAAATCAAAATGGTGTCGTTAGTATACCTGTCAATCTAATTCCTGGTAATTATACTGTTTTCTATAAACACTCCGAGTTGGATAATTTGGATTATAATGATGGTTATAGAAATGTAATGGTTTCTAAATGGTATGCTAAATTCACAACTGATGATTTGGCTTTTGAATATGGAAATGCTCAGCCATTTATTGCTACATTGACTGATGCGGAAGATAAGCCTATTGCTAATACAAAGATTTTATTCACAATCAATAAGCTTTCTTACAATCGTTCTACAAATGATTCGGGTGCTGCTAAATTAAATATTAACTTGGGTATTGGTTATTATGAAATAGTTACATCACTTGATAATACATTCTATGCTGCTCAAAGTGTTACCAACCATGTTTTAGTTAATGGTTCTACATTTACTGCAAGTGATATGGAAATGAAAGCAGGATCATCTGAAGTTTACTCAGTTACTTTAAAGAATGCATATGGAAATCCTGTTTCAGGCGCTGATGTTACATTTAAATACAACGGTAATACCAAAGTTGCCACAACTAATTCCAATGGTGTTGCATCAGTTACAGTTTCAGGTCTTTCGAAAGGTGTTTACATTATCGAATACACTTATGAGAAAGGACATGCTTCAGGAGCATCTCAAATTCGTGTGAGGGGTACTGTTTCAATATCTGCATTATTGGCCGAAGCCAAAACTGTAAATTCTTATATTGAGAGTTCTTCCAGGTTACCTGGTACTTACACAATTTCAGGCACCACATATAATTCCGGACAATATTTATATTTACTCTCAGAAGCTCTTGTTAATATAAATAACAATGATTTATCTGATTTGGATGTTAGGGATTCTGCTAATCCATCTAATCCTGGTGCTGCTCAGAATTCAGGTAATTTATACACATATGTTGCTGCTGCACAGAATGTTCTGAACACTATGAATGGTGGAACAACACCTAATTCTGTTTCAACCGATGTTGGTACAGTTGGATTTGACGGTATTGTTTATGCTTTCACACGCTGTCTGGTTTATTATTCACAGTCATCGAAATTACCTGCATATGTGTCTATATTGTCATTATCTCCATACACTTCACAAAGTGTTTTGGATTCTCACAATACAATTTCGGATTTAACTCCTTATTTATCTTCATCAAAGAATTGTGATGTTTCCAATCCAAGTATTGTTGCCTTGGCAAATCAGTTGACAAGTGGTTTAACTACATCTTCAGATAAGGCAGCAGCTATTTACAACTATGTGAGAGATGAAATATCGTACAGTTTCTATTATGATACTCATTATGGTTCTGTTGGTACATTAAATGCGAAAACTGGAAATTGTGTCGACCAAGCTCACCTTGTAATAGCTTTATACAGGGCAGCTGGGCTTCCTGCAAGGTATGTGCATGGTACATGTGTATTTAGCAGCGGTAACACATATGGTCATGTATGGGCTCAGGTTTTAATTGGAGATACATGGGTTGTTAGTGATCCGACGAGTTCTAGAAATTCATTTGGTAAAGTTGTTAATTGGAATAACTATAATTATGCCCTTAAGGGATATTATTCTAGTATTTCATTTTAATTAACAACATTTTTTCTATTTTTTTTAAGTAATGGGTGTTCGCCAAAATTAATTTTTTAATTTGAATTTTTTATAACTATGTTATATTTTTCTTGTTTTTTTAATTTTTCACATGAAA
>CADBPS010000082.1 GCA_902796575.1 uncultured Methanobrevibacter sp.
ACGAATTGAAACAGTTATAAATCAAAAAAGCACTATTTTCAAAAAAATTACAGTTATCTATCATTAAAGGATAAATTGAACATAGAATATCCGGATGTCTTCTGGAATAATTTATGCAATTATCTGAAATTACATACATTTCTGATTCATTATCCCGAATTTCTGAGTTTTTTAATTTTAAATAAGCATCTTTTGATGTGATTAAGGATAACTGGGAATAATTTTCACTGAACAGAACATTATCCATAATTAAAGAACTTCCATTTTCAGATAATATGACTCCTCCAAAATCAGCATGATTTATCTCCATCCTTCCAGAATAATTATTCCTGAATCTGCATTGCTTTAATTTAACGGAACTGTCATTTAGATATAGAATACCCATATGTGCAAAGTTATCCTCAAAAACGCAGTTGATAAAACTGATATTCTTGTCTTTCAAATCCATAACAGATCCCTTATAATAGGATGCATTCCTAAAGCAAATATTCCTAAAGCAGATATTGTCCCCTGCAATATTGAAAATCTGCTGGAAATTTCCATTTATCACATGATTTTTTCCATCAAATATTAAATTATCCAAATCAAACTCAATAGCTCCAGTTCTATCGGGATTATAAAATATATCTGAGTCTAAAACAATCTCTTTTTGATAATTCAAATTAGAATCTATTTCTTTTATATTATTTTCAATCAAATCTTTCAGGTATTCGTCATCTGCATAACTATCCGGTTTAAAATCATAAATTTTTGAAATAAAACCTTTTTCATCCCTGTTTAACTCTTCTTTGCGATTAAACAATAAATCATCAATAGTGAAATCATTCAATGTTTTACCATTTAACTTAACCCGATATTGATTATCCCTAGTTGAAAATATTCCTAAAGAACCACAATTATCAAAAAGGCCTATGGTTTTATAACCACTACCGGAATCATGATAAAAATCACAATCCTTTATGATTGACTTTCCCCGATTGAATATGCAATAATTTTTTTTACTTTTAAAACTGCAATTATCCATGCTTAAAGAAGCATCATCCTCATTAAAAATGGACTCTCCAATATCATATGCCAGAGATTCATTATCCTTAAAATTACAATTGACTAAAAACAAATCAGAATTTTTATTGCATATGGCTCCTCCGCTTTCTCCATAATCATTGTTTGCCATATCAGTATTATTGTTTTTAAAATTGGAGTTTTTTATAGTTGTTTTAGTGTGGAAATAATAGCTTTCGACCAATATTGCACCACCATTTGTGTCTAAAGCAGTATTATTAAAAAACTGACAATTATCTATTTCCATATCAGAATTACTGTGAATTGCTCCACCACCATCCAAATCAAATCCCTGACTTGCATGATTTTTATCAAAGCGACAATTCTTTAAAGACATATAAGCACCCGGTGAACTTGAAATTGCACCTCCTCCAATAGAGCGATTATCCCCGAATTCACAGTTTTCAATATTGACACATCCCAGATAATCCCCACAAACTTCCATAAATGACTGATTTTTATCACGTTTTTTACTTAATTCATCATTCAAATCATTAAAAAACCAGCTGCAAATTGCTCCACCCATTCTAGCATCATTGAAATGAAAACTACAGTTTTTAACATCCATAGAATTTTTACTATAAATGGCACCACCATGAGATTTTGCGTTGTTGCTTTCGAATGCTGATTCAGAAATATTAATGATACCATTAATATTGTATATTGCCCCACCATGTTCATCTGCAGTGTTGTCATGGAATCTGGCTTTCATGATTCTTATTTCACCATCATCATTGAATATTGCTCCGCCAGAACCTGCTGCATTATTAATGAAATCGCAGTTTATTAATGTTAATTTTGCATTCTGTTTGACTCTTAATGCTCCGCCATAACTGTTTTTCAATTTTATATTTTTAATTGTGATGTTTTTTCCAGTAATGAAAAATATTCGTGTTTTTTCACAGGCATCAATAACATGGTCTCTTCCATCGATGATTAGATTATCAATATCCAGATTAATGCCTTTCAAGTATTCAGACCCATCATCGAAAAAGATATCTTCCGTTAATATAATCTTTTTAGATTCACTCTTAATCAAATTTTCAAATTCCTGAAAATTCATATTAACACCAGACAATATTTATATATAAAATAATCGTATCTAATAGTATATTTAATCAACTTAAATAATTACTTTACTTAATTTAAATATTTTAAGCAAAAGTCATAGCTATCGTATCTGCTGTAATCCGGTTAATCATATTGTTCCAAAATTGCTTTAACTTTCTTTAAAACACGACAGATTTCGTTAAAGCAAGCATCATATACTTTATAATCCCCGCCAAAGGGGTCATTGATGTCAAATGGATATTCATTGATAAATTCCTTAATTGTGAAAATCTCCAAATCAGGATAATAAATATGGAGTTTATATTTCTGATACATCTCAAATGTCAAAATCAAATCCATATCCTCAATGTTTGAGTCTTTAAAGCATGTTGCTTTGTGTGAAGATAGATCAATCCCATGGGATTTGCAGACATTCAATGCATTTTCGGAGGGGTGTCGCCCGTTTTCTGCTGCAATTCCTGAAGAGTAAACTTCAATTTCATCTTCAACCATCAGTTTGAATATTGCTTCAGCCATTGCACTTCTGCATGTGTTTCCAGTACAGACAAACATTATTTTCATTTAATCTCCCATTCTTTATGTATTTCAAGAATTTTTTCTAAAGCTTCTTTAATTTCAAAGTAACAAACGACATAATCTCCTAAACTTTCACTTGACGGATCTTTGATGTCTAAATCATCATAAGCACCACTGTACTCTTTAATGGTATATGCATTTACATTCGGATATAATTTTCTTATTTTATATCTGTTGGATGCTGTGGCAGTTAAAACCAAATCAACACTTTCAAAATCTATGTCACAAACATTTGTTGTTTTAAAATTAGATAAATCAATCCCATGTTTTCTGCAAACAAGAATAGTATATTCATCAGCCTTCTCACCAGATTCTAACAAAAAGCCTGCAGATGAAACAGCAATACCATTTACCATTTTTTTAAAAATTCCTTCAGCCATCGGGCTTCTTGAAGTATTTCCACTACAAAGAAAAACTATTTTCATAATCATAATTCTATCTTTGAACTTTATATAAGTTAATTAAAGAAAAAACTTTACTTGATTTAATAATATTTTTATCCAAGAATAATATGAGGTGATAAAATGTGTGGAATCGTAGGATGCATTTTAAAGGAAAATAAGAATGTAGGATCAATTTTATTCAATTGCATATCAAAATTAGAATATAGGGGATATGATTCTGTAGGATTAGCCACTTACGACAATGACATTGCAGTTAAAAAAGCAAAAGGGGATATTGAAAAGGTCAACGGCAAATTGAATTTTAATAATATGGAAGGCAATCTCGGTATTGCACATACAAGATGGGCATCAACAGGTAATCCAACTGATGAAAATGCCCATCCGCATTTGGATGAGACAAAAAGTGTAGCAATAGTCCATAACGGAACTTTGGAAAATTATGCTATCATTAAAGAAGAATTAATTGAAAATGGATATTGTTTTAAATCGACAACAGACAGTGAAGTCATTGTAAATTTAATTAGAAAATACATGAATGAAGGTCTGAATTTAGAAGGTGCTTTAAGAAAAACAACAGAAAATCTTAAAGGATCTTATGCCATTGTTGCTTTTACAAAAGATGAACCTGACAAAATTATTGCAACTAAAAAAGATTCACCATTAATCGTAGCCTATGGTGATGAAGGATATTTTGTAGCATCAGACATGCCTGCAGTTCTGGATTATGCCCGTAATATAATTAGACCCCAGGAGGGAGAAATTGCAGTATTGACAAAAAATGGTATTGAAATCCATGATGAAAATGGACATGAAGTAAAAAGGAAATTTAGATATATTGGCTGGACACCTGAGATGGCCCAAAAGGAAGGTTATGATTACTTTATGATTAAAGAGATTAATGAACAATCAGCAGCTGTTAAAAACACTTTGGGCCAAAAGGAAAACATTCAAAAAGTAATTAATGAGATTGGTAAAGTAAATAGGATCTGCTTTGTTGCCTGTGGAACATCATATCATGCGTCGATTACCGGAAAATACCTGATTGAGTCCCTTGCCGGAATTCCAACCGATGTTGTTATTGCTTCTGAAGCCAGATACAGTGCAAAAACCTGGGATAAAGATACTTTAGTGATTTTTATTTCACAGTCCGGTGAAACATATGACTCACTTATGGTATTAAAAGAAGCTAAAAAAACTTCAAAAACATTAGCTATTGTTAATGTTGCGAGTTCAGCAATGAGTGAAGATGCACAATATGTTATTCAAACACAAGCAGGACCCGAAATTGGAGTGGCTGCAACAAAAACATATGTCGCACAGCTGACAGCTATTTATCTGTTTTCAGGATTAATAGCTGGAAATAATAAACTAATTGATGAATTATATGAAGTTCCAGCATACATTGATGAAGCAGTAGGAAAAAGTGATAGCATTAAGGCACTATCTAAAAGGTATGATTTTGCAGATGATGCATTCTACCTCGGACGTGGATTTTCATATCCAACAGCACTTGAAGGAGCCTTGAAACTAAAGGAAATCACATATATTCATGCAGAAGGATATGCTGCAGGTGAATTAAAGCATGGCCCGCTGGCATTAATCGATGAAAAAATTCCAGTAATCGTAATTATACCTCCTGGAGATGATTTTAACAAAACAATGATCAATTTGGAAGAAGTAAAAGCGCGTGGAGCAATTGTACTGAGCATAGGTGCTGAAGGAGATGAAAAAATAGCTGAAAATTCCGGTGAATTCATTGAAATGAATCCCAATATAAAAGATATCATTGCTCCTTTAGTTTATATTGTACCTCTGCAATTGCTTTCATACTATGTAACCCTAGACAGAGGATATAATCCGGACAAACCAAAAAACCTTGCAAAAGTGATAACAGTATAGTGATGAAATTAATATACTTTATTGTAGCTATTAAAATTTAACAGTAAATAATTAAAGTTAATTAATAATTAACTGATTTTTTTATTAACTTAAACATTGTTGAATTTTAAGTAAGATTTAAAATGTTGATATACACTAAATTAATAACAAGTGAGAAAAATGGGAAAATTTACTAGTTTAATAATATACGGTGCAATAGAATATGTCATATGCTGCTTGAGTATGGCAAAAACTTACATTTTGTATGAGTTTTATGGGATATTGAATGATAAAATTTTCACATTTGAACTGATTATTGCAATTATTTTAACTCAAATTTACATAATATATGTTTGCAGAAAATTAGAGTTGAATCATTCATTAATCAAACTGACAATAGTCAATGTCCTTTTGACAACATTTGCCTGGACCATGGGAACTACGGTTATTGCATCTCCATTCGGAATAGGAAGATATCCGTTTAGATAACATTAAAATCACAACAATAATGTTTTACTTCACCATATCCTTTTATTTCATTATCACGATCACTGCTGAAAAGTGTTTCATTAATAATTAAAAAGGCACCTCCAATATTATAAATGGAGTTTGCAAATCCCATATTATTTACGAATTTGCAATTTTGCAGATTAAAAATATTATTGTTGAATATGGCTCCTGAATTTTTGTTTGACTGCATTTCATAGGAATCCAAGTCTTTTGCATTCAATTTAAAAATATCAAAATATGCATCCCATTTCTTATTTGAAACATTATCTGAAAAACAGGAATTGGAAATTAAAACATCACCACCAAAATTATTTACTGCACCGGTGAATTTAGAAGCATTGTTTGAAAATATGATTTTGGATGCGTTAATTTCACCAAAGAAATTGTTGATGGCTCCCCCATCCCTTGCATAATTATGCCTGAAAGCGCAATCATTCAATTTCAATCTATCTTCATTAAGTATAGCACCGCCAAATTTAGTAGTTTCTTCATATAATGCCAGTTTCCCATATGAATTAGTAAAAATAGGTCCTCCATTGCGTGTAAAATCAGTATTTTGAATTTTTAAATCCGACCTGTTGAATATTGCACCGCCATTGTATCCACTATTACGTTTAAAGCAACAATCCATTATATTCATATCGCCCATATTAACTATTGCACCGCCAAAAGACCATGAATAATTATCTAAAAACTCACATTTGATTAATTCCACTTTTCCTTGATTATATATGGATCCACCATAGCCATGAGGATGGGCAGGGTTACCGAAGGTGCCATCCCTCTTTTCTTCATCAGATCGGGATGCAGAATATCCCCTTGTTAATTTAAGATTTTTGATTTGAATATTTTTTGCGCTGATTGAAAAAATTCTTGCCAAATAATTGGCGTTAATAGTATGGCCCAGACCATCGATTACAATATTATCCACATCTATCCGGATTCCGTGAAGATAATCTGAAACTTCATTAAACTCTATACTAATATCGCAGTCCAAAAAAATCTCTTTTAATCCGTTGTGAATCAGATTATCCAAATATTTAAAATTACCTGGCAAGATAACACGACCAAAACTTAAATTATTCTAATGGAATATACATTTCCTTACCACCAGGATATTTTCTTAATCTCCAATTATATTCATCATCTACAGTTAATTCTTCGTCTTTTTTCGTATCTAAAACTGCTTTTATAATTTCAATCTTAACTTCCAGTTCATGGATATTGGGATTATCATTATTATCAACTGAAGAGTCCTCCTTGAGTTCTTTTAAATCATTTTTAAGAGATTCATATATTTCACTCAGAAATTTCTTATGTAAATCGAAAAGTTCTTCAATAGCTATAAAATCACCATCTCCGAAGCAATATTTGTTTTTTAAACCTTCAATCCAGATATTATCCATATATACACCTCCAAGATTATTATTGGATTTTGCATAAATTATTCATTATACCATTTTGGATATCTTTTTATTGAATCACATTTTTCAAATATATTCCTCATATGTTTTACATTTGACACGTCCCAATTATCCAAACAGGATAAATCCTTCAAGGAATGGCAATTCTGAAACATACCATACCAATCATTACCCATATTCTCTACACTGGAAACATCCCAATTCTTTAAACCAGACATATCAACCAATGATCCGCAATCCTTAAACATACTTTCCATATTTTCAACATTGGAAACATCCCAATTCTTTAAACCAGACACATCAGCCAAATCATAACACCCGAAAAACATTTCTGACATATCCGTTACACCAGAAACATTCCAATTCTTTAAAGCGGACAAATCAACCAATAAATAGCAGCCCTGAAACATGCCCATCATGTTCGATACTTTAGATACATCCCAATTTTCTAAACCTGATAAATCAATACAATTAACACAATCAAAAAACATGCCCCCCATATATTCTACGCTAGAAACATTCCAATCACTCAAAGCTGACAAATCTATCAAACAAGAACAACCCCAAAACATTGATTCCATATTGGTCACGCTAGACATATCCCAATTCATTAAAGCAGATAAATCCGTCAGATTATTGCAAAGCTGAAACATACTTTCCATATTATTTACTTTGGATACATCCCAACTTTTTAAAGCATCCAAATCAACCAAAGACTCGCAAAATTTGAACATATTTTTCATGCTGGTTACTCCAGACACATTCCAACTACACAAGCTAGATATATCCTTCAAAGATTCACAGCCTGAAAACATACCCTCCATATTTTTTACAATATCTGACACCCCTAAAGCCACAATTGCCCTGAGAGATTTCAGTTTCTTGTATCTTTCACTCAGATTCTCATGGCCAGACAAATCTTCACTTATATATAATACATCATCATTATATTTTGAATCAGATTGATTTTTCCATTCAACATCATCCCAACTGGTCAAGTTTGTCCCGTCTATTAGAATTATAAGAACTTTATGACCATTTAAATCGTAAATACTATCTGTTGTTGTGTTTAATTTTTCAAACTCTTCCAGGTATTTGCTAGTCATATCAATTCCTCAGATATTATTTTTGTCAATGTTAGTATTTAAAGAAGATAAAGTTAAGACTTTAGTAATGTTTTGAAACATTGTTAAAAAAGATTCCCAATAAGTGGTTTTTAAAAGTTCAGAACAATTCTTATCATTGAAAAGATATATTTTAAACTAAAAATTATTTAAAATTCCCCAATTATCATTTTATTAAAGTTGATATTTAAAACACACAAATCAAAACTTTAGTTGTCTGGTTTCAAACATTGTAAATTGAGTCAATTTTAAAAATGATTATTTATTCACATTTTTCAAATATATTTTCCATATGTCTTACATATCCAGCATATCAACTAGACTAGAACGATTAAAAAATATGCTTTCATACCTCAGATATGTTAGAAATATTCCAATCTCTTTGGAAGACAATCCGAAATACTGAATGCCCAAATATATTCAGCATATTGTTCACTGGAAACATCTAATCATTCTAGGCAAACATTTCAACTTAATACTAATATTGATTATATTAGCATATGCAATACTAAATTATAAAATCTGGCTTGTTTTTGTTTTGATAAGCGTACCATGTACTGTTTTCAATCAAAAATTCACGCGCTAAGAAAATCAGCAATTCCTCATTTTCTCCATTTTCTAAAATTTCCTCTTCAGCTTTCATATAGAGTGCTATCATTCTTCTGTGGTCATCAATACTATTTGACAATGACATTTTTCCGTAGTAGCTTCCAGTAAATAGTGAAACCGCAGACATGGTTCCCAATACAATCTTTAAAATCATGCGGACAATATTTGTATCAAAATCAATGGACGATGAATTATAAACAAAATATTCAAAAAACACTGCGAAAACATATACAAAAATGGTCACCGCAATCACTATCATAGTAATGCGATCATCTCTGCGTTTTTTAATCTCAGCTCTTGCCAATGCATTTTCATGATATTCCTTCTGATTTATAATCCAGCAGTTCAATATTGATTTTTTATCACTTATATCTACTTTTGGAAGCTCTGTAAGTACTTCTTCAATCCATGGAACTCCCATTTTGATAAACCAGGGTAAAATATCAACTATACATTTACTAATGCCTGAAACAGAAAGGAAAAATTGAACACGAAGCGTTTCTGCAAGGATTCGATATTCCAGATATTTTCTATGACAATCAATGCGGTTTGCTACCTTATGAATAATGAATAGAAATATGATAAATATTACACACGCAAGAATAACACCATACAATGCTGCTGCACTATAAAGAAGAAATGTTATTGTAAGTAAAGTTCCAACAATTGCCAATTCCAAAAGGATTTTCCTGTGCTTTTTGGCATTTTGAATGCTTAAAACATCAGCAGCACCATACAATTCATCGATTTCAAGTAATGCTGGATTAGTGATATTGCTGGCAATATGGGAAAATGCAATATGGCAATTTTGCTTATCCTGGTAAAAAATATCTTTCCGGTTCATGATTACACATTAAGTCCTTTTTATCTAATGGTTTAAATCTTTTTTTGTTAGTGATGAAAACTTTTTAACCTCCAATTTTATTGTTTAAATTAAAATAAATCTATAATGCATTATCTCATTGAATCCCTGTATTATATAACACTCCATTTTACCAAATCCAATTTCAATCTGTATGAATTACTGAAAACTATCAGTTTAATGAAATCAGCTACCAGAATTTCAAGCAATACCGTTTAAACCATCATATTAATCAAGCCTATATTTTAACAAATGAATGTTAATGATAAAATTTGATGTAAGCTGAAGCTGAATATAGATTTTAAAGATAACAAATCCAAATTGATCATCTTTACCAAAATCAGTTATCATGGCTGTACTTCACTAAATAGTATATAACCCACTATCAATAATCTCATAACATAAATAATCAAGACTATCATCATTACTTATCATATTATTTAATTGGGATAATCAGATTTTTCTTCATTGTTTAAATTATATCTGAGTCCAAATTAATCTCTTTAATCCCATTATAGATTAAATCCAGAATATATTTGAAACTTTTTTAAAAATTCAGTTTTATCGTAAATTTCTTATTGAATATATTTAATTAACTTTCTAAGAGCAATCTCTTTAGAAGATGAACTGATATCCTCCTTAAGTAATCTTTTCAAATAATATTTATTTTCAATATTAGCTACTAAACTCCATTCACAAGTAGAATTGGAGTTGTGTAAAGCTTTTAAAAGAATTTCATAATTTCTTATTCCTTTTATTGCCTGATTCCTGATTTTTTCATTTTCAGAATTTAAAATCAACTCACATAAAAAATCATCATCCCTGATATGTCTGATGGCTTCGATGGAAACTTCTTCATTCGAATCATCATAAGCTATTTCTGTTAATACACTTTCATCCCGGATTTTTTCACATGCAATGCAACGTATGTAACTGCTTGGATGATTAAGAGCAATTTTTACCAGATAATCATGATTAGTTATATTTTCACATGCTTTTTTCATAATCTGTATTGAATCATTCCTAAAAGCAAATGAATATAATATTTTGTCATTTTTTATGCAGTCCAGCGCATCCAATTTGGTTTTCAAGCCAATATCCTCATCTAATACCGCATTAAAATATGCTCCTTCAAAATACGGAACCTGTTCTGCCATAAAATCAATGACTAATCCGCAATTTTTACAATAGTATTCCATCTGTTCAAAGTCAAAGCATAGGTTGTCGCTTCCGCATTCAGGACAATTTGCCGGGAAATAATTTAGAATTTCACCACAGTTATTGCAAAGGAGATGCCCATCTTTACAGGTCATGTCAAACTTACCGCAATAAATGCAGCCAACTACCTTCGATAAATCATAAAAGATAGTTGTAAATGAGTTCAAGAGCTTATCTTGCCAATTGCTATAAAAAGTCATCCTATTTTCAATGCTACAATACTTGAACATGTTTTCAAATATGCAATTGTCATTTATATCCCAATCAAGAATTGGAGCTAAATCATTGAAACTTGAACACCCCCCAAACATATAATCCATATCCAGGACATCTTTAACATCCCATGATTTTAGTGAACTGAAATTTGACAGCTTTTCACAGCCGTAAAACATTGAATTCATATTTCTTACATTTCCAATGTTAAATGATCCAATGCCTGAAATGACTTCCAAATTTTCGCATTCTGCAAATAGAAACCTCATATCAACTACACTGTTTGTATCCCAGCTATTTAAACCAGTAATGGTCGTTATATTGTCCAGCTTATAGAACATATAATCCAGAGAAGTGACTTTTGATTCAACATTTTGAGCGACAATTGCCTTTAGCTTTCTGAAAGGATTTATATGGGAAAAATTAGAATAATTTTGCTTGTTTTTTTCATAATAATACTTGGATAAATTATCAACACCAGATAAATCCTCACTGATATATAAAATATCTCTTAAATATTCTACATCGTCCCAACTGCTTAGGTTAGTACCATCCTTTAAAATAATTAAAACTTTATACTCGCCCAGATTATAAATGCTGGGAGTGGTTATGTTCAAGTTTTCAAAATCCTTTAAATCATTATTATATAACAACTTGGATTCATTCTCCATGATTAATTCTATATCAATATGCTTATTTAAGTTAGTGAAAGTTTTCAGTTTAGTAATGAAAAGATTCCATATAATTTATAAACGATTTTTAAAGGATATGCAAATATGATTGAAGACAATTAGGTATACTTGAAAATTATACTGATTGCAATTCTATTTATTTGGTCTGAGTGATTTTTTGTTGATTAATAATCAATATAGTGAATTAATAATTGCTTGGAGAATTATTTTTAAAGTTACAATTCTTTAATTTTAATAAATCTTCATCAGGCACATATATTGCACCGTACATCCCTCGTCTATACAAACCTCTGATATCATCTCTATATCCCGTTGCAGTATTATCAAGGAAACTGCAATTTTCAATTTCTACTTCACTTATGGAGGATAATGCACCTCCATTAAATTGTGCAGTATTATCTGAAAATAAACTATCCGAAACTTTTAATTGGCCGGATTCAGTATTATGAATTGCTCCACCATAACTTAAACCCATAGAAAAATCAGTGTTCATCCGATAGCCACTGTTATCACAGGCACTGTAATTTTTAACATGATTATCATTAAAAATACTATTTATAATAATGGATTTGCCTTCTGTATTGAAAATTGCTCCACCATATTCTGCATGGTTTTTATTCAATTTAGAATTTTTGACAAATAAAGATCCATTATTAAAAATTGCTCCACCATCCCCCTGTGAATGGCAATTCATTATTGTGGAGTCAATTATTTTAACATTACCTTTATCATTATATATTCCTCTATTAAATCCATCAAATACAGAATTTATAATATTCAATTCACCATCAAGGTTAAAAATAATTTCATCCATTGAATATTGACCCATTTTTACAGAGCTGTGTTTAATTTGAATTTGACCTTTTTGATTGTATAAATTACTAAAGGACAATTCGCAATCATCAATATTGACCTTACCTTTTCCATTAAATATTGAATATCCTGAATTATCAGATAATATACAATTTTGCATATATAATTCACTTTTTCTTAAATAAATAGCTCCACCATTATCTGATTTATTATTTTCGAAATTACAATTTTCAATTGTTAGTTTAACACCATTAATTGTTCTTATAGCACCACCATAATTATTTTTTGAATTTAAATAGCTTTTAAAAACATTTCCATTCTTAAATGTGATATTTTTAAGAGTGACATTATTTGCACTAATCAAGAAAATACGTGTGTTTTCCATTGCATCAATCGTGTGGCCATTACCATCAATTTCCAAATCATCAATGTCTAATTCAATGCCTCCTTCGTAATAATCTTCTTCATAATTTTTAAAGCATATATCTTCATTTAAAACAATTTTTTTACTTTCATTTTCATGAATTAATTCATCCAAAAATGTGAAATCATTTGCATCATCATTTCGAATAAGATATTCAATACTTCCCTGATTATTAATATTTTTTTCAATATCCTTGGATAAATCTTTAATAAAAAGGGAATTCTCATTAGAAATGATTTTTTCACCATTTTTAATTTCAATCGATGTTAATGTTAATTTTGATAAATTTATAATCTGTGAAGGTGTCTTTGAATCATGATAATTATTTTCAAATAGGGTTCTATCTATTAAAGCTGATGAATTTCCTATTTTATTTAAAATAAGATATTCACTGTTGTTATCCAGAAATTTTCCATAAATAAAAGACATAAATCCTTCATTACATATTATTTTACCAACGTTATCTTTAAATGATGTTTCCACAAATTCTAATGAACCTTTATTGAAAAATATGCATTCAGAAGAATTATTTTCAATAAATTCACAATTTAAAAACTTAGTACTTCCTTCATTAGTAATGAAGCCATCATCTACAATTCCTGGTGAAGCTATGATATTCTTAAAAATAAAATTTTTAAAAGTTATATTTTTACCATGAAATTCAAAATGCACTGATTCCCCCATTCCATCAATTACATGGTCATTTCCATCAATTATTAAATTTGAGGCATAGATTTCTACATTCCATTCACTCCCATTAAGAGCATTATACTGAACATCATGCTGTAATATCAATTCGCCTTTACTAGCTTTAACTAAATCTTTGAACTGATTAAAACTTAAACTGTCTTTTAATCTATTAATAATTACTCCATCATCACGATTTTGAATATGATCATATATTAATTGATTATTTTCGTTTAAATAAATCAAATCTTCATTTAAAACTCTTAATTGATCAAAGTTTATGTCTCCACACATTAATTTTCCTTTATTGACTATATCCAAACAATCCTGATTATTTTCCCTGATTGTAATATTTTCAACAGATAAACGACCTTCATTAAATATTGCACCGTTCTCCCCTTTGTTATTAATAAAAACACAATCAATAATTTGAACATTAGAATATTCTCCAATGTGAATTGCCGCACCGGAATCTCCATATCCATTTTTAAAAACAATATTCTTAAGGATAACATTACTCATAGACTTAAACTTAAATATTGATGTTTTTCCTCTTGCATCAATTGTATGGCCATTACCATTAATTACTATATTTGAATTATCATACTGTATATATCGCCGATTTTCAAATTCATCATATTCTATATCATATTCAAATTTTATTTCACCTTCACTACTTCCAACTAGCCCGGCTAAATATCTAAAATCCTTAGTGTAGGATATATCATTTTGTTCAATTAATTTTCCTGACTCACTATTTTGAATCATTTCAGGAGATTTATGATATTTATCAGATAAATAAATAATATGTTTATTTAAAATAGTTTCGGATTGACTTGTGTCAATTTCTCCTAAGAGCAATTTCGCATCATTTAAAACATCAAAATCAGAATTATTTTCATTGAAAATAACTTCATTTAGAGAGAGATTTTTCTTATTACGAATAATTGCACCCTGACATTTATTATTTGAGAATGTAGCACGATTTATACTGGCGGTATCACATTGGATTATCATGACTGATTCGTTTTTATCCACTATATTATCAGACAATACTGAATCAGATATGCTCATATCATTTAAACCTGATATAAGTGAACCATTCTCAATTTTATTATCTGAAATTTCACAACCGCAAATCCAGATTTTTCCTTCGCTTTTAAATCCATCACCATTATTAATAACATTATTAGAAATTCTACAATCTCTTATCTTAAGTTCATTTGAATTATATACCAGTTCTGAGCAAACAATATCTGATAGAATACAGCTAATCATCTCTAATTTACCTTTATTATAAAAGAGGTTTTGAAGTTTTTTATTATGAATTTCAGCTATTTTACAATTTATCATTCGTACATTACCTGAATTGTATATAATCTTATCAATATGACCTTGAAAATCACAATCTTTTATTTCAACAAGATGTTCTGAATACGAAGTAACAGCACATTCAGAGTTACGCATAATAATATTTTTTAAAACAAGATTAACACCTTCACACGAAAATATATCATATGAACCTAATCCATCAATAGTATGTCCATTTCCATCAATGACCAAATCTTTAATCTCTGAATAACTGGTTATTTTAATTTTTGTTTCATTTTTAAACAAATCGGATCTTATATCATGTTCCAATTTTATTTCACTTGCACCACTATCAATTAAATCCTGTAAATATTTATAACTTTTATCCTCATTTATTATATTAATAGTTTCCCCAGATTCTGTATTATAAATTATTTTGTTAGCTTCAGGATTATTTTCATTTAAATAAACAGTACTTTTATTTAATAGTGTTTTTGACTGATTGGAATAAATTTTCTCAATAATCAATATACCCTCATTATACATATCATCAAAAAATGTTTTATCTGATTTATTATCTTCAAAAGTAACATTTTTCAATGATAATAATCCTTTATTACTAATTGCCCCATATGTACCCTCATTATTTATAAAATTACAATCAATAAGTTGGATTTTAAATTTAACATGATTAGAATTAACAGGATTGGATTCAATATTTATTGCCGAACCAACTCTATGAGACCCATTTTTAAATGTGATATTCTTGAGTATGATATTAGTTGCCTTTATATTGAATATACGAATTTTATTCATTCCATCTATTGTATGACCATTTCCATCAATAACCAGATTGTTAACATCTAATTGAATTCCATCCTCATAATCCTTATCACCTAAAAAACCAGTTTTTAATTCAATATCATAATCAAGTATAATTTCTTTATTAGAACCATGGATTAATTTATCTAAATATTTAAAACCCTTTGTTTTACGAGATGAAGTTTCTTTTTCATTTGATTTAAATTTGTTAAAAAAACCCATTAAAATCACCATATTTTTTCCTTTTTAAATTTAACAAATAAATTCATAATAGTATTGATTCAAAAATTTTTATAATTAAAGAATCTAACATTTCCTAAAGCATCACCAACAATCAATTTATCCTCTTTAAAACAAATTGAAGTAGCAAAAATATCCAAGTAATATGTATAAATGCATTCGCCACTGTCATTATTCCAGAATTTTATAGTATTATCTTTGCTTAAACTAATTAAATGATTTTCATCAACATAAAAGTTAGTTACTGCTTTATCATGAGCATTTAAACTTTTATAACTGTTCAAATTCAAATCCAATATTTCAATAAATCCATTTTCATAACCTGCAATTACCTTATCCTTTGAGACTTTAATCTTTGTGACCGGAGAGGATATTTCATTAAATGTATTTCCATTTTGATATTCAATAATGCTTCCATCTTCAAATCCAATATAAACCTTATCTGAGTCAAATTTGGTGGCTAATGTTGTTGCAGTTTTATCCAATTTGCTTTCACTGCCATCAATGGATAGCATATTCTCTTCAATAAATACAATTCCTGTATTATTTTGTGAAATATCAATGATTTCTTTAGAATTAGTTGTTTCTTCAGGTTTTAATTCATTAGATTTATTATCATTAACTTGCCACATATCATCAGTAAGATAGCATGTGGCTATCTTGCAAGTCTTTCTACCATCTTTTTCAGCTTTAACACCTGCTAAGACCAATTTTGAATCTTCACGATTATATGAAACTGAATTGCATCTAAAATCATTTGTAAATTTATTAATAAAACATTCATTGTCAAGATCCCAGGTAAAAATCTCACCATTATCAGATGCTGTTATCATGCAATTATCATCAATCTTGATTGACAATACAGATTCTGTATGTATTTTAGTGTTGCTTTTTTCAACTTTTTTATTTAAATCAATAACACTTATGTCATTGTTTTCATTTCCAACAATGACCCAGCAATCAGAATTGTCTTTAAAATAATCAATAGCTGTAGGTGATTTAATACCAGTTTGAATAATAGTATCGGCATCAAATTGAGGGCTTCTTGGCTGGGGTATATTCCACACATTCAGCACACCCATATCTGAAATCGTTATAATCTTATTTTCATCTTCCAATGTAATTGCCTGTGCAAATTTATCATTTGGAGTGCATACGCGCTCTTCTGCAATACTTTCTCCACCACCAGAGTTTTTAAGAGTGTTCCAGAATTTCATTTGTCCGTTTTCTGAAATTAATGTTAAAAATCTCTTGTTCAGTCCCATGAATCTTATCTCTTCTGACGAATCTAATTTTGTAGAAGACTCTTCATTATTGTTCTGCTGATGCTGTTTGTTATATTCTTTTTTCATCTCGTATACATCCCAACCATCAACTTCCCTTTCATCACAAATAAGAATAGCTTCATTTCTTTTCGGAACCAAGATTTGATTATAATGTTTAGCTTCAATATCTTCTTTAATTAATTCTTTTGTGTCCAGATCAATGGAAAATACACCGGAATGTGAAGATGCATAAATCTTATTGTAGGTCTTTGACAAGTAAATATCAGTGATTTCAGCATCAATTTTTGGGTATTTATCATCATCGTCCTTAAATATTGACCTTTCATTAATGTCCCACTTATTTATCTGACCATTTTCAGATGCAATTAACATGTATCTATTATCATCTGAAGGAATGATTTTAATGATTTTCGAACCAAGATTTGTATCATCAAAATCATTGCTTTCCAAATCAAATACATTTAATGTACCGTCATCATTTGCCAAAATGAGCAATTTATCATCAGTTACTTTAATAGCTGATGTCGATTTTGTTCCATTTACTTTCGGCCTTTTTATAATTGAACTTTTCGGTGAGTAAAGGGAATTAGTTTTTGGCATTAATGTCATATTTTCTTTTTCAATTTCATCAAGGATTGGTTTTATAATCTCATTATCTTTTAAATCAATTAATCTACCATATAATTGGGCAGATAACTCTTTTTTATTTACTGTCAATATTGGTGCGGATAATTCCAATGCCCTTCCAATCAGGACAATTGAATGGTCATCTTCACCTTTCAAAAAGGGATGTTTGACATCATCTTCAAAGTCTTTAAACTGATAATCAACAATCAGATTGTTTATATCACTGTATTCAAGTTTATTTTTTATAAATGAGTAAGAAGACAATACCTTTTTCAATTTTTCAAAGTCTCTTGCCTCATTGAGATGATATGGGAGCTCGTTATATGGTCGTATATTTTCTCCATTGAAAATATAATTATCATTATCACTTCCCAATGCATCTTTTAAGAAATAATCCGCCAACAGGGAATTTATATTAATCATTTCACCGGAATCATCGCTAAAGTAAGAGTTTAAATACTTGTTATTAAGAATTTGATTTTTTGAATATCTTTCCTGAGCAGCCAATTTGAAACTTTCATAGAAAAAGTCATCTCTACCTTCTTTTCTTGCCATAAACTGTTTTACTTGCCTTAAATTAAGATTTACAGTATCTTTAATATATTCTTCATCCAAATCAGTTTGTTCTTTAATAATGGCAGTTAATTCATCTCTGGACAATCCCACTCTAGCATTAGCCAAAAGTGAAAATATCAAAGGAACCAATGGCTCACCATCAGCAAACTCCTCGTCATTTTCCAGTCTTTCCAAAACATGATTGAATGCAGTTTTAGGAGATCCGTCCTTTTCAGGATCAGGATTTTCCTGAGAGTCTTTTTTAATGAATTCCCTAATTTCTTCTTTTAGTTTTTCAAATGAAGCAAACACCCTAAGTTCAGAAAGCAGAACCTTTAAAAAAAGCGGGTTTTTAGATGCTGCTTTAAAACCACATATAGTTTCAATATCTTCTCTGTCCAGTTCTTTCAAGTAATTTTCAAGATATTTTTTGATGATTCTGTTTTTTTCATTTTTACAATCTTCCAATGCCTTTAGTTTAAAGCTATAATTTTTATAGTCTCTGCCCAAATCATCATCATGGCCTTCTTCAAAATAATCACAGAAAGCATCCTTCTTTTTTATGCTTTCAAGTTTTTTCGCATAATATTCATCTTCATTATCCTCTTTACATGACATAATTATCTTTAAATTAGATGTTTCAGGTGCAGACATCCATTTAAGCATTTCCAAACCGTCAGGCATCTGATTAACTGCATCGATAATAATAACAGATTTTCCTTTCTCAGAAATTTTCTCCAAAATTTCAGGAATAGCTTTTTTAAGTTCATTAATGTTTGAAGGTGCCTTGAAGTCATCTTCTTTATCAATTCCAGATTCTTTAATAATTGTGTCCCATAATGTGAAAGCTTTTGAACTTAAATTAGAAGCTCCACAGAATCTTTTATAAATAATTTTTTGATTTTTGTTATTCTTATCAAATTTATTTGTAAATTTGGCCTCAAGCATATGAGAAAAGTTTGCAAGAAGCATTGTTTTACCAAAACCCGCTTCAGAAGAAACCAGACAGATTCTGTTTTCATCTTCATCTTCTACATATTTGCTTAATATGTCCAAATCATCTTTTATTTCAACATAACCTTCACTGTTAAGATGAGCAAAATTATCCTGCTGATCCAGTTCATCATGAAGAATTTTATCTTCTTCGGATGAAAACTCCGCTTTTTTAAAATTATCCGGAAATTCCAACATAAACTGTTCTTTTAATTGTTCAATGATAATTTCATTAAGAGGTCTGCCAGTTTTAGATTCAATATTTTCACTTTCTTCAAGAAGAGAAATGTCTTCGTAATTTTCTTTAATCTCTTTAAAATTGGTTAATCTTCCTTTCCATTCATCATTCACATAACGTTTAACGACTTTATCTCCTACTTTGCTGGTAATAGCTTCAATTGCAGGGATTTCCTTTGTTTCATCCCAGTCCCCAGTATATTTTGTTATTTCAATGTGAACTTTCTTTCTGTCTTCATCAGGACGCTTGTCTTCTTTTTTCTTTCTTTCAATAATTTCATCAATAATTTTTTGGGATGCTTCATCAGTCTCTTTAATAATCATTTTGGTTTCATCTGATAAATTACCGAATTTGGCAGTTTTTACATCAAATTCTCCTTTTTCAACATCCACCAATTCATAATTAGTATATACTCTTTTTTGAGCATCAGTAATGTCTTTTAAAGAAGATTTATCTCTTATGAAAAATAGGGAATGGGTTGTTGGTAAATGTTCTTTTTCTTTATTTTTTTCGATGAATTCCTTTAAAGGACGAAGCAGTGCATGTTCGATTTCCATTTCAGTAGCAGAACGAGATTCATAAGCAGCAATATCATTATATCTTTTTATTGTATCCTCGCTAATGTCTCTGGAAAAATCAGGAATCCAACCTCTTCTCTGAGCTAAAAAACATAAGAAAAACGGACGGCTTTCATCGATGTTTGAAAGACATTTTTCTATTGTAGTATCCTGTGGGGCCTCTTCGGGAACTCCCCATCTCAAGTCAATGGTTGATAAGTGAATCTTATATTTTTCACACCATTCTTCAAGCTCTGGAAAAACCTTTTTGATAAGATAATCCCTTTCTGCATGCATGTCAATAAAACTGCTGCTTATGAATATTTTCGCATATTCCCATTTCATGAAAATCCCCTCAATATTTAAATCATACAAAGCATTGTTTTACCTTATATAGAACATTACTAATAAAGTATATTAATCTCACTGGTGTTCATCTTTAAGTTTGATTTTCCTGATTTTGCTATGATTGTCAATATTCGTTAAAGAAAATCATTGGTATGAATACATTGCTTTTAATTTATGACTTAGCATCGATGATTAAATCATTAACATTTAAATTAATACCTTTCGAATATTCAGATTTCTCCATATCCTCTAAATTATATCTGCATCCAATATAATTTTTTTAACACCATTATGGATTAATTCATCCAGATATTAGAAATTTTTTGGAGAACTCATAAAATCACCCACCAGTTATTGATTATAATTTTATAATTAATATTAGTTAATTGTTGAAAGGAATTTCTTTACCTTACATTGAATATTTAATGTTTAACCAATTTTTATTTTTGGAAAAATTTTGGTACTGTCAAATTCCATAGAGGATATGAAGTTAGAAATATTTTTACATTTAAATCTAAAATCAAAGGGTTTTTGATTTTTAATTGAAATTATCAATTAGATTAGTTCATAATTTAAAAGAAAATCAATTATATTGTAATGAGGGATTCCCCTACAGCCTTCAGGATTCTCATCCATACTTAAAACAAATTTGGGATAATTGTCATTAATTTTTAATAACTGGCCAAATTCTCTTTTTTTCGTTTTTTCACTGTCCAGAATATTTTTAGCAACCTGAATATAGATTATTTGACCTTCTTTTTTACATATAAAGTCTATTTCATAACCGTGTATTTTGCCTATACTTATATTATAACCCCTTCTCAGCATTTCAATATAGACTATATTTTCTAAAATTTGGCCGGTATCATTTTTATTATCAAAGTAAACACCCCTGAAGCCATGATCTGCAAGGTATATTTTCACATCACTTTTAAGTATCTTTTTACCTTTTAAAAATTCTTCAATCTTTACAGGATGAAAAAGACCAGCATTCTCACCATAAGCTATGTAATTATAAATTGTGTCTGTTTTTGTCTTTCTACCTTCATTCAATAAGTATTTGTTAATGTTTGATGCAGAAACAATCTTGCCTATATTTTCCAATAGATATTGGGATATTCTGTTAAATAAATCTAAATTTCTAATATTATTTTTAAGTACAATATCATTGTTTGAAATTGATGAGAATATGTCTTTTAGGACAGTTTTTTTTGCAATTTCTGGAATTTCAAGAAGTGTGGGCATTCCACCATAAATAATATATTTTTCAAATAAATCTTTAACATTTATATCTGTGTTATTTAAGGAGTAATATTGGCAATATTCTTTAAAACTGAATGGATAAATTTTTATTTCGACAAATCTTCCTGTTAAATGGCTGGCCAGGTCATTTTTTAGTAAGTTACTATTGGATCCTGTAATATATAAATCAACATTTAAATCATTATATATTGCACGTATTGCTTTTTCCCATCCATCAACATTTTGAATTTCATCAAACAATAAAAAAGACTTTTCATCACCATTATTTTCCAGTATGGAATAAACATATTCAATTAAATCAATATTGTCTCTAATTTTTAAAAATTTTTCTGATTCAAAATCAATCAAATGGATGTTTTCATTATTAATTCCATGATTTTTTAATTCATCAATTATTAAACTTAATATCACACTCTTTCCACAGCGCCTTACTCCAGTTATAGCTTTAATGATATTTTTACCAATCAATGGTTTAATCTGATTTATATAATATTTTCTATTAAGCAGTTCCATAATTCAACTCCATAAGTAACTATTATCTTTTTTATATTTATATTTTCCTTTATAAAGTAAAATTATTTATAATTTAGTAAATTTTGATTTTATAAAGTAAAAAATTGAATTTCATTTTAATGGAAATTTAATAATTTTGATGTTTATTTTTTTATTTTAAGGGGTTTGTCAATAAATCCATAATTTTCTAATTTTTCTTATTTTATTTATTTCTATTATTAATTAGTCTTTATTTTAGAT
>CADBPS010000083.1 GCA_902796575.1 uncultured Methanobrevibacter sp.
AACAGGCCTTTCATTCAATTCTTTTGGTAATTATGATGACTCCTACGGTGCAGACTACACCAGAGTAGTTTCATGTAACACAACAGGACTTACTCGTACATTATCTACAATTGACCCTATTGCAGATATTAAAAAAGTAAGGGCTGTAATGGTAAGAAGAGGATCAGACCCATCTGAAATTAAAAAAGGTCCAATTAATGCTATTGTACCTAATCCTCCAAAAGTACCTTCCCACCACGGTCCTGATGTAAAAACTGTTATGGACGGAATTGATGTTACTACAATGGCCTTGCTCGTGCCTACCACACTGATGCACCAGCACAACATTATGGTCGAAATCAATAATGATGTGGAAACTGATGAAATTATTGAAGCTTTGGAAAAACGTTCAAGAGTTATGGTTGTCAGTGCAGAGGAAGGTCTTGGTTCAACTGCAGAATTAATGGAATATGCTAAAGAATTAGGCAGAAATAGAAACGATTTGTATGAAATTCCAGTATGGAAGGAATCCATTAATGTTGTGGACAATGAATTGTTCTACATGCAGGCAGTACACCAGGAATCCGATGTAATACCTGAAAATATTGATGCAATTCGTGCACTTTTAGAAATGGAAAGTGATAACGAAAAATCAATTAGCAAAACCAATAAAGCTATGGGAATCTTATAATTCCCAAATTACTATTTTTTTAAATATTTAGATTAAAATGAAAAATAAAGTATTTTTTGGACCTGCGGGAAGTCCTGTCAACTATAAGGGAGCTGCATATAAAGCCCCAAAATACATACAAAGAATTGGACTTGACTCTTATGAATATCAATCACCATATGGTGTTAGAATTGGTGAAAAATCTGCTAAAATTCTAAAAGATGAAAGTGAAAAATTCGGCATTTTAATTTCAATGCATGGCCCGTACTACATTAACCTTTGTGCAAGAGACAGTGAAAAGATTGACAAAAGCATAAGCCATTTAATAGCTACGGCCCGTGCAGGTGAATGGATGGGTGCCTACAGACTTGTTTTCCATCCGGGATTTTATACAAATCAAAAACCTGGAAAAGCAATGGAAATCTCTAAAAGAACTGTTAACCGTTTATTTGAAGAGCTTGAAGCCGAAGGTATTGAAGATTTTACATTTGCCCCCGAAACTACTGGAAAACGTACTCAACAGGGAAATATTGAAGAAATTGTAGAGTTATGTGCAAGTTTTGATCATTTTGAACCTACAATTGATTTTGCACACATTCATGCTCGTGGAAGAGGCTTTTTAACTAAAAAAGATGATTATAATTGTATTTTTTCTACAATTGAAAACAAGCTGGATATAGACAGACTGCATTGCCATTTTACAACCATTGAATATGCAAGTCACGGAGAAGTAAAACACCATACATTAGATGAAAGCAATGAATATGGCCCCCAAATTGAAGATTTACTAGCTAATCTTATTGATAATGGATGGAAGGCCAATATCATCTGTGAAACACCTTTAAGAGATATTGATGCCTTAAAGATGAAGGAATTGTATGAAAGTATGATTTAATTTTTTCTTAATTTTAATATTACAACTTCAGAATCTGTTCCCCATCTTAAAGGCTGATTCATTGACCCTACACCAGTTGAAACATTCAAATAATGACCCTGATTATCTTTAAACAGCCCCATGTTGTATTTGAATGATAATTCACACAGCCATTTTATTGGATAAAATTGTCCTCCATGAGTATGACCGGACAATTGTATGTCAAAACCCATTTTGGAGTGTTCAGGCCATTCATAAGGCACATGATAAATTAAAATATTAGTTTTGTCATTTTTTACGTTCTTTTGAAGTTCTTCAGAGGAGGGCATGTCGATATCATCAAAACTATAGGATAATCCGTAAATATTCAAATCATCTATTTCCATGGATTCATTGTCCAAAATTATTATTCCTGCCTTTTTGCATGCTTTTATTACATAGTCAATTCCCAGATAATAATCGTGGTTTCCAGGAGTGAATATTATTGGAATATCAACATCCTTTAACGGAAGGAAATCATCTTCATTTACAGTTATGGTTCCGTCTGCCAAATCTCCAGATATAATGGCCATATCACAAGTTTTTGAAACATCTTTTAAGATATCTGCCAGTTGTGTAATGATTTTTTTGTATCTTATCGCTCCAAAATGAACATCAGATACATGAACGATATTGACTTCCTTTTTAAGATTATCCAGTTTAAGAGTTTCCTCATTTACAACTAATTTATGAGCCTTGTAATATGCATAGATTCCAATAAGAGGAACAGCAGACAGCATTAGTACTCTAGTTCCTACAGACAAAGGGATAGTCCTGCCTAAAGGATAAATGATTATAATATCAAACAGAAACATTAATGATGCCCACATCCATATCGCAGATATCTCCATTAATAATCGGGTAACAGGTCTTGATTTATTTTCCTCTGCCATCGCAGGCAGAGTATTCAACAGACCTATGATAATTGTTATGAATAATATAACCCAATTATCCAACGGATAAAACAATTCAAACGTATACTTTATTAGAAAAAATACAAACAGCATATATGGGGGAGTTAATATAAGAACTTTTTTACTTTTAAAAATCATATAATTATACTCCATACTTTTAAATATTATAAGATAAATATATCTTAAGGTCTATATATATAATTATGGTGATTTTTTGAAAAATAATTCTAAACAAAATGAGCCTAAAAATCAGAATCAAAAGTCCGAAGTTTTTATAGGTAAGGGTGAAACTGTCGCTGAATCTATCGTTTTGAAAGCTGCAGGTTATCCATTTGATTTTGAATTAATGGAAGATAAATTGGAAATTACTGATAAAAAACTGTTTGAACATTATGCCCGTGATCAGTGGTTAGGTATTAAAATCAGTAATAATTCATATCTTTTTGATCAAAAAATCATCCCTGATTTTGCTTTTAAAGTATTAAGTGTAACACCTGAAGAATCAATTATTTCAGAAACTACAAAAATTAAAATAATTATTGAAGATACAGAGGATAATTCTTTAAAATCGGTAAAAAGCAACATCAGACTTTCAGATATCGTTGGCCAGGAAAATGCCAAAAATAAAATCAGAGTAATCGAAAAGTTTCTAGCGGAACCTGAAAGTTTTGGTATATGGGCTCCAAAAAATGTCCTCTTTTACGGTTCTCCAGGTACAGGAAAAACCATGCTTGTTAAGGGATTAGCTAATGAAGTTAATGTTCCATTATATCTGGTTAAAGCCACATCATTGATTGGTGAGCACGTAGGTGATGCTGCATCAAGAATACATGATTTATTTGAAAAGGCAAGTAAAAATTCACCATCAATAATATTCATAGATGAAATTGATGCTGTAGCATTGCACAGATCATTTCAATCA
The DNA here is from genome assembly GCA_902796575.1 of uncultured Methanobrevibacter sp. Classification (GTDB taxonomy): domain Archaea; phylum Methanobacteriota; class Methanobacteria; order Methanobacteriales; family Methanobacteriaceae; genus Methanocatella. Next base: position 3,399 of record CADBPS010000083.1, read on the forward strand.
TTAAGAGGAGATGTTTCAGAAATAGTTAATGCACTTCTAACAGAAATGGACGGAATCACTGAAAATAAATCAGTTATTACAATTTGTGCAACAAATAATATAAATTCAATTGATAATGCAGTTCGCAGCCGTTTTGAAGAAGAAATTGAATTCAAACTTCCAAATGATGATGAACGATATGAAATATTTGAGAAAAAAATTGAAACCATTCCCCTAAAACATGAATTAGATATTAAAAAACTTGTTAAGCTGTCAAAAAATATGTCCGGAAGAGACATAAATGAAAAAATACTCAAAACATCAATTCATCATGCAATAGCTAATGACAAAGATATTGTTGACATGGATGATGTTGCTTATGCCTTAAAATCCAATAAAATTAAAACAAATTCTGTAAAAGGAATGTTTGAATAAAATTATTTAAAATTAAATAAATATTCAGATGCATCAATAATCTCTTTTTTATCATTTCTTGCCGCTTCTTTTAAGTTTTTTGAAATGTCAAAGAAAATTTTATTAACGATTGAATTTGTTAAACCATTAATAATCTCTTGATTACCATCTACATCAGACAACATGGAAAGTGTTTTCTGTACTTCACGTTGTCTTATATTCTCCATAGATATTCTTAAAGAAGATAGTATACTTTCAACTTCCATTATTTTAAACGAATCTTTAAGTAAATTATACTCCCCACTGATTATAATTTCCGCTTCGGCAAATTCATCTTCACGAAGCTTTTTATTGTAGTCTGCAATTTCACGCAAATCATCAATGTTAAATAATCTGACACCCAATTCCTTTACATCTTCGGAAACATCACGAGGATTTGCAATATCAACAATCAATAAATCAGAATCCGCTATTCCACAGTTTTCCAGACGTTCCTTAGTAATAATATGGTGCGGTGCAGCAGTAGCACTGATAACTAAATCGGCATCTGAGAGATAATTGTCAAGTTCAGAAAATAAAATCGCATCACCGTTCAAATCCTTGGCAAGTTCAACGGCGACATAGAATGTACGGTTGGCAACAAGAATAGCACTTAAATTTTTTTCGCTTAATGATTTGGCAACCAGTTTGCCCATTTTTCCGGCACCAATAACAAGAACTGATTTGCCTTCCAAATCACCTAAATGGGACTGGGCTAAATCTACAGCAGCAGAACCTATTGAAACAGACCCTTTATTAATATTGGTTTTGTTTCTAACAACCTGACCAACATGTATTGCCTTTGTAAAAACAGTATCCAAAACCTTACCGCAGTGATGATTTTTCATTGCTTTTGCTTTTGAATCTTTAATCTGACCTAATATCTGGTCTTCACCAACAATCATTGACTCCAAACCGGAAGCCATTCGCAACAAATGAATTATTGAAGAATCACCATACTCAATAATAATCAGTCTGTTGCTGTGGGATAATAACTCGTCATCAAATTCAATATTATCATTATGAATATAGTATTCTTTACGGTTACACGTAGATATTTCAATATATTCGTTGATTGAGTACTTATCCTGCAATTTCCAAAATAAATCATCAATCTCTCCTGAAATATTTTCCATAGACTGAATATCAGTAGTTTTATGATCAACTCTTAAATTAAGAATCATTAAAATCCCTCATAATCATATCATGAATAAGCTTTTTTGCACCGTCAATATCATGAAGCCTGATTAAACTTCGAATATCTTCATTTTCAAAAATATAATACAAGTATTTACGCCTGTCTTTCTGATTAGGAACATACTCTTTTAAAATTGAACGTGAATAGTCCTGAAGTTCAATTTCTAAAATATCCTCCTCAGTGATAATTGACTGAATTTTTTTCCTCAACTGTCTGGCCATCAGAGGACTCTTGCCGTTGGTAAAAATAGAAATTTCAATATCTCCAATCTCAAAACTGGTTGGAACAATAATATTTCCTTCATCAGGAAAATCTGCTCTGTTAATTAATTTGTCCTTAGAAATTTCACAAACATAATTGGACAAGTCCCTGTCGCCACTGGCTATTACCACAAGGTCACACCAGTCCACCAAGTCATCAATCTGGTCAACAGAATACAATGTGGCACCTAAATCCTTTAATGAGTCTGAAATTGAATTGCCTACCAATTTTACAATAGCTCCATGACTCAAAAATTTATTGGCTCTTCTGGTAGCAACTTCACCGGTACCTAAAATCAATACCTTCAAAGCATCAGATTTAAAATATAGTGAAGTCCAATTCATCTTAATCAGAATCTTCTAGGGATTTTGCTCTAAGAAAACTAACAGCACTCCTCAAGTCATTATCACATTCAGTTAAAACATGCATAGCCTCAAGTTTTGAAATATTGAATGATGTAGCCAGTGCTTCAGCATTAACATCAGGCATAGGTTTTTCAACACCGGTCAGTTTTTCTGAAAGTTCTTTTTTCAAATCCAAATATTCATCATGAGTCATGCCCATATTATTCAGGGTTATATCTCTCAACGGGCAGGGTTTCGACGGTTTACAACACCAAATCAATGATCCAAAACAAGTTCCTGCTCCCTCACCTAACCTCGTATTTCTACCAAACTCCATTTTAATGTCAATATATTCCTGAGGCGTTAAATTAACCTCTTCGAGCGCATTCAATACAGGGCATGGTTTGACCGGAGGACAACAAAAAGCAAGCCCCCTTACATCTCCACCCCTACATATATGGGATGGTGCATCTTCCCAAGTCATAATAAAATCACCATAAATATACTATCTTAATATTTTTAAAATAAGATATATAATACTTTTGTAAAAAACATAATGTATAATATGAAAATTCATTTTTCACACACGAGGTTATAATGAATTCATCTAAAATCACATAACAATTATAATATATTGTTAATATCTGTATTCAATTCTAATCTCAAAGACATTTAAATAAGGGTTAAGCAATGATAATTAATGGAATACATGTAACCGTTAATCGAAAAAATATTAAACATATGTATCTTAAGATAATCCCTCCAAACGGCGATGTTAAAATATCAGCACCTACACAAATTAGTGATGAAGAAATAATTAAATTTGTAAACTCAAAAATGGAATGGATATTAAATAAACAAAAAAAGATGAAAAATACAGAATATATCCCTCCTTTAAAATATAAGGATGGTGAAAAGCATTACCTTTGGGGCAAGCCATACGAACTGCAATTGGTTAATAGTGGGGTAGAAGTAATTAAAGATGAAAACAAAATATATTTACCTGTTTCTAAAAAAAGCAAAATAAAAAATCGTCAAAAAAAGCTTGAAAGCTATTACCGTAAAGAATTAAAAAAAGAAATAGATAATATCTACGAAAAATGTATAAAAACCGTTGGCAGAAAGCCCACAGACATCAAAATAAGAAAAATGAAAAACTGGGGAAACTGCAAACAAAATGGAACAATCACATTAAATTTGAATCTGGCTAAAAAAAATAAAAAATGTTTGGAATACGTTTTAATCCACGAATTATGTCATTTAATTGAATTTAACCACAGCCCAAAATTTTACAAACTTATGGACAAATACCTTCCGAACTGGGGAGAACTTAAAAAAGAATTAAACGGGAAATGAATTAATCATTGCCCTTTAAGCATGTCTTCTTTTTCGTCAGGAGTGAGCTGTTTAACAATATCTTCAGGAGTACCGATATCCAGCAATTTACCTCCCCTCATTAAAGCAGCCCTGTCACAGACATCCAATACAAAGTCCATATCGTGAGAAATAATAATGAATGTTTGTTCCAGTTCATTACGGGCTTTTAAAATTGAATCAGTAACAACTACACGAGTAATTGGATCCATAGTTCCAGTAGGCTCATCCAAAACAATAAGTTTTGGTTCTTTAATTAAAACCTGTGCAAGAGCAACTCTGTGCTTTTCACCGACACTTAATTCATCAGGATATTTGTCAAGAATTGATAAAGCAGTTTTTTCATCAAAACCGACAGTAGTTAATGAATGAATAGCTTTAATTTTACCGAATTCAGCAGGCAATTCTAAACTAATAGCATCTGTTAAATTACCTAAAATAGTCCTATGTGGATAAAGAGAATATTCCTGATGCAATAATCCAATATAAGGCATGATACGTCCACGATTAAGAGGACCAACTTTTGTCATATCAACCCATTCATCATCACCAAGTCTAATTTCAATATCTCCGCTGCTTGGCTCAGTTAAACCCATTAACATTCTAGTAGTTGTGGTTTTACCAGACCCACTTAAACCAACAATACCAAAGATTTCTTCCTTGTTGATTGTAAATGTAACACCGTCAACAGCTTTGATGACACCTCTTTCTATGGAATAATAGTGTTTTCTAACATCTTTTAATATTACTTCAGGTTTTCCAAATTCAGGAACTTCAGCTTTTTCAGGAACAGGAACAGTTGCCATGAAATTATCAACTATAGTTTTAGGATCACCTTCTTCCTTAATTTCACCATTTTCAAACCATACTACTTTATCTGCAAGTTCAGTCATTACTTCAGGCCAGTGTGAAGTAATCAGCATCGTGGTACCTTCCTCTTTTACAGCTTCTTTTAAGGTATTGTGAAGTTTAACAGCAGTTTGAGGGTCAAGAGTTCCGGTAGGTTCATCAGCCAGAAACATCATTGGATTTTTAGCTAATTGTCTTGCAAGAACAACCCTCTGTTTTTCTCCCCCACTTAAATCACGTGCAATATGAGTTATACGGTGATTCATTTGAACCATTTCCAGCAATTCCAAAGCATCATATAAGGCATCTTCATAGTCAACTTCATCACCCATTGCCCTCATAACATTTTCAATTACTGTTTCTTCATCATATAATGCGAAATTACGTTGCAACATGATTGAAATTCTTCTTTTAATAGCTGCAAATAATTTCCTGTCACAATTGAAAAAATCAACTTCCTGAACATGCAGTTCACAACCGCAGCTACATTTTTTACCTTCATGAGACGGAGGTTCTATGGTTAAACAATCAGGACACACAGCAACATTAATTAAAACACTACCTGAATCTGGTTTATAATCCAATGTTCCTCTGAGCATATTAATCAAAACGGATTTTCCACTCCCACTTCGTCCTAAAATACCCAATGTTTCTCCTTCATAAATATTTAAGTTTATATTTTTAAGAACCTCAACACCATTAAACGATTTCGTAATGTTATTGAGAGTTATAAAATTCATGTAAAATCACCTGCTATAATAATACATGAATCTTTATTTTACATTACTAATAATGTTTTTGTTTTATGAGTTACAAGAATAGAATTCCATTAAAATAAGTTATTATCAATTTTTAGTGGTTAAATGTCTGCTTTTTCATGAAATTATTTTAAATGCAAGAATTAAAATTTATCAATTAAAAATAATGATTATTAGCTAATTTCAACTAATTTTCTTTTAAACAGAATTAACATAACATTCGTTATAAATAATGTTCAATAAGCATTTTTAAAGATTGGAAATGTTAAAATCTAATTTTTCAGTGATGATACTTCGAGCTATTGAGAATCAATAAATTCACAATCATATATTTTTAAATCTAAAATCCTTTTAGATTATTGTACCTGTCATGAATCCACCATCCAATCCAGTATTTCTTATTTTACAAATAAAATACATTAAATCATCATTTTAATTACAAAATCACTGTTTTTCACATTTATACTCTATTCTCTTACCCACATTTATCACCATCAGAATTATTTAAGTTAAACATTATTATTGCAAATCATAATTTATCTCTGAGACATCAATCTCACCAGACATTAATTTAGGAAGTAAAATATCTCTAATCTTTTCTAAATTACTTATCATTGAGT
>CADBPS010000084.1 GCA_902796575.1 uncultured Methanobrevibacter sp.
AACAGACAATGCAAAATTACCAATTGCAGGATTCTGTACCTTATGTGGTCAATGTATTGAAGCATGTCCTGAAGACGCATTATGTTATAAATAGGTGTTTTATTAACACCTACTATTTTTTTATTCTTTATAAACTATTTTTCCATTAACTATTGTTGTTACTGCTTTTCCGCTATATTCCCAGCCGTTAAACGGTGAATATTTGCCTTTTGTTTTAAATGTTTCTATGTCAAATTTGCCTTTTTTATTCAAATCAACAATTGTAAAATCAGCATCTTTTCCAATAGCTATTTCACCTTTGTTTTTTAAATCAAATACTTTGGCCGCATTTGTTGACAGGATTTTTGGTATTAATTTTAAGTCAAGATTTCCCTTATTCACTTCTGTTAAAAGCAGGCTGACAACATTTTCTATGTTTGGTATTCCTGGTGATGAGTCAAAAACACCTTTATTTTTCTCGGCTAACGTATGTGGGGCATGGTCTGTTCCGATTATCGTATGTTCATCAATATCTGATATCTGTATTTTCTCATCTTTTGATCTTAGAGGAGGGTTTGTTTTCACTAATGTTCCATATTCGTTATATGCATCCCGGTCAAGCAGCAGATGATGGGGTGTGAATTCATAGGATATATTATTTTCACGTGCAATATTTAATGCATTTCTTGTTGACAAGTGGCAAATGTGTAGCCGTAAATTGTTTTTACTTGCAAGTTCGATTGTTTGTTTAACAGATTCATCTTCACTTATAGATGGTCGTGCATATGTATAGTCAATTGGGTCATTTGAATTTTTGAGTCTTTCAGTTTCTTCCTGAACAATATTTTTTTTCTCACAATGGCATGCAACAAGTCCGTTATATGATGTTTCCTGCTTTAAAATTTTCAGATTATGAAAAATTTCTTCCAAAGAATCATCATCTTCCAGATCCATAAATATTTTAAATGATATTGGATTTAATTCCATCATTCTTTTCATTTCATCCAGATCATTATGTCCTGCCTGAAGGTAAAAATTAACTTTGGATTTTTCTTCAGCTATTTTCATTTTTTCCTTTAGTGATTTATAGGTGTTGGTTTTAGGTAGGGTATTGGGCATGTCAATCACGGTTGTAAAACCGCCATAGGCGGCTGCTTCACTGCCGCTTTTAAAATCCTCTTTTTGAGTTAATCCTGGATCTCTGAAATGTACATGGGGATCAATAAATCCCGGAAAAACATAATTTGATTTAATATCTAATATTTCATCTCCTTTTAGTTCCTGTTTTGTTATTTTACAAATCTTCCCATGGGATATTCCAATATTATATTCTTCAGTTTTATCTACTAGTTTACAGTTTTTCAATATTAAATCCATATTCAAACCTCCGCATTGTATAATAGTTTAAATATTTTAACTTTTATATCTTCTATTATGTCATTGGTTTCAGATATTCTTCAAAGAGATTGGGATTTGTTTTATAATGATTTAAACTGTGATGTTAAATCTAAGGATAGTAGTAGTAACATCAATTTAATTGCAGATTTTACAGAATATAATCCGTTGCATAACGGTCATTATCATTGTATGAATGTTGCCAAATCAAAAGTTGGCGATTCATTGTTTGTAGCTATTGTACCTGGCTTATTTGAGAGAAGCGGCAGGGGAATTCCATATATATTGCCTCGTGAACTCAGAGCTGAAATTGCAGTTTCACTTGGTGCCGATATTGTGGTTGAAGGTCCCCCTATGGGAATAATGGGGTCTGGCCAGTACTCCTTATGTTTAGCCAAAATGTTTCAGGCACTTAACACTGACTATATTCCAAGGGGATACAACCCTGTTGACGGCTTTGATGAGATTTTAAAAAGAATCAATCAGGGACATCATATTGCACCTAAACCATATAAAATTGTTGATAAGACAACTGGTGAAATATTGCTTAAAGACAAATTAAAAGAAGATAATTATGTTATAGTTTCATTTTCCAATTCATTATCCAAAATTAATTTTGATTATAAAAACAAATTCATTTTTGTTGAAAGAATAAGTGAAGTTAGCGGAACTAAAATACGACAGGCAGTAATGGACGGGGAATTTAGTAGTGTTGAGGATATGATGCCTTCCAAGACCATTGATGTTTTATCCAACAACAGTGACAAAATAATTTTTAACAAAAGAAATGAAACAGCTATTCTTGACAATACCAATAATCTGAAGTTATATGACTTAAACTTATTTAACGATAAACTGGCTGATATACTTGTCAATAATCGTCCGTTCAAATCCATTGATGAAATCTTAAAATGTATACCATACGGGTTTTCAACTCATTTTAAGCAAAGAATACTTAGCATTTTGGAAAACCCTATTCCAAAAGAAGATATTTCATTATTTATTGATAACTATCCCTCAATAATTAGAGTTATTGGTTATAAAAATGATGATGTTTTTAAATTATTTAAAGAGAAAGTAGGGACTGAGAATATTTCAGTCCTATAATAATGCGTTTAAAAATTGTCCAGGATGTCTTAAGCCTAACATTGCATCGATAAATGTTGGATATGTAGCATTTAGCTTTACAACATATAATATGTATATTACTACAAGAATTATAACTATAATCAAGATTATTGTAAGAATTATATCAACGGCACTGTAAGGTTCTTTTTCCTCTCTGTCAATGTCACGAAGCATTTCATGTCTTGATGTCCTTCTTTCGCCTTCTCTTCTTAACAATTCTTCACGTACCCTTCTGTCAATTTCATCATCACGGGCAGTTTGCTGTTCATGACTGTTTCTAGGCTGATATTCATTTCTGGTTAATGAACCGTATTTTGCTTCGTCACGTGCTAACTGTTCATTCAATGGAACTTCTTTTTCATCAAAGTGTAAATCATCTAAATATCTTTCATATTTACTCTCTAATTCCCGTCTGGCACCGGTTTGCTGAGGTTCATATGAATGATCAGGGTAAATATAATCCTGGGATGGAGCTACAGGTTCCCGATTAGGAACATAATCGTACTCATTTCTAGCTTGTTGAACAGGTTCTTGTGGAACATATTCTTCCCTTACATCGCGAACAGGCTTTTGTGGGGTTATTCTTTCCTGAGGTTCATATACTTCTTGTTGAGGCTGTGGTGCTACCTCTTCAGGCTCAGGATATGAAGTTTCATATCTTGATTCAAGTCCGCTTTCATATTGAATATTGCCGTCAAGTCTATAAGGTGAGTCATCTGGAACTTTATGAGTTGAGTGTGGAATTTCCTCTGCTTCATGTGAAATTAAAGTGGATCTTTCAACAATGTCTTCTGCAGGTTCTTGTCTTTCAGGTACTATAGGTTCTTGTACCTCAGGTTTTGCAGGTTCTTCCTTAACCTCTTCAGATTTATTTGATAATCCAATACCTACAATTTTTTCTAAACACTCTTTACAATAAATTCTTCCAGCTATTTCCAAACCGCATTCTTTACAAATGGATTTTCCACAAATAGCACAATTATCCGTACTTTCTCTGCTTGGGTGATAATAACATTCCATAATATTACTCTCGAAATAATTTAATATGTAATGATATCTGTTCTTTTCAATTATATAATACTTTTCTTTTGTATATTTCTGATGAAGATTAACGGTATATTTACCATTTTGAAATTATCCATTTTTTGAAATATGAACTTAGTCGACGCACTATTCTTTATACATTAATAAAAGAATTTCTACCGGTAAGATAATATTTTCACGGTTGTTCATCGTTGATCATGGTGATTTTTTCAGACAATAATTCACACACTATCAAATCGTCAATTGTTGCCAATGTTGTTGAAAGAGAACTGTTGTCGGTTGTATATGTAATAATAGCACCATCTATTTTTGATTCAACAAAATTGTCATTATCCACTTCTAATGTATCATAGATTATCTTTGCTGCTTTTTTATTTTTATATGTTAATTTCGTTTCGGATTTTACTTTCATCACTTTAAAGTTATTGTCCACTTTATATAAAATCTTTCACATAATCAGATTTTTAATCCAAATATTTTTTTTTATAATGAAATTTTTTTGTTATAAATAATCGATTAATAACAACATTTATTAATGACTAAATCAATACATTTAAGTATTCTATTTATTATATAATTTTTATTTTGGAGGAATTTATAATGGTTCGTGCTTACACTAGAAGAGATTATATTAGGAAAACCCCTAATTCAAGAATAGTACAATATGATATGGGTAATTTGAGAGATGAGTTTCCAGTTTCAGTCAGTTTAGCTGTTAAAAAACCAGCTCAAATTAGACACAATTCTTTAGAAGCTGCAAGGATTGCTTCCAACAGGTTAATGCAAAGGGCAGCAGGAAGATTAGGTTATCATTTAAAATTAAGAGTATATCCTCATCAAATTGTCAGGGAAAACCCAATGGCAACTGGAGCAGGTGCAGATAGGGTTCAAAGTGGTATGAGGAATGCCTTCGGAAAACCAATTAGTGTTGAAGCTATTGTTAAAAAAGATCAAAGAATCATCACAGTTGATATTCAAGAAAAGAACTTTGAAGATGCTAAGATTGCACTTAAAAGGGCAGGTATGAAAATACCAGTACCATGTAAAGTTGTTGTTGACAAAGGTGCAGAATTAATTAAATAAGATTTTTAATTAATTCCTCATTTTTACTTTGTATATTTTATTTCTTTTTAACCTTCACAAATTTTTAACATTTGATTTATGCTTATTCTTTTTCTGCCGTTTTTTTTTAAAACTTCAGATTTGTATTTTGAGATGGCAACAGGGTACTGTTTTTAAAAATGATTCAAATTATTATTGGTGGGGACAGGCCACTGATGGCTGCTTTGTAGCAAATATTATTTCTTTTGTTTTATATGTTAATATCTTAATTCTAAATATGAAGCTGAAACTCATCCATAAACTCATTTATAATTGTTTATATGTTATATTAAAAATTTACAGTGATTCTTATCATAATTTAGAATAATCTAAATAGCTATAATGGATAATTAAAAGTGTTCTACAATATAATGTGTTTCACTGTTTACATAATTTTATAAGTGTTTAAAATAAAGATATTAACCATTAGTTGATTAAGTTTTTTTACTTGTTCAATTTTAAAACCACGAGGTTATATTTCATGTATGTTAAAAAATTTGAAGATTTAAACAAATCTGATATTGGAATTGCCGGGGGTAAAGGTGCTAATTTAGGGGAACTAACTCAAGCAGGTATTCCTGTACCGCCTGGTTTTGTAGTAACTGCAGAAACTTATGAAAAATTCATGGAAGACTCTGGAATTAATGATAAAGTATTAGATATTCTCGCAAAGATTGATATCAATGATACTAAAGCTCTTCAGGGTGCTGCTGAAGAAATTAAAAAAATTATAACTGAAACTCCAATTCCGGATGATATGACTTTATTTATAACTGAAGCATATAATCAGCTTTGTCAAAGAGTTGGTGAGGATGACACTGATGTAGCTATCAGATCATCTGCTACCGCTGAAGATTTACCTGAAGCTTCATTTGCGGGCCAGCAGGATACTTTTTTACATGTCAGTGGTGATGATGAAGTAATGGAATACATCAGGAAATGTTGGGCTTCCCTTTTCGAAGCAAGAGCAATCTTTTACAGGGAAGAAAATGATTTTGAACATTCCAAAGTATTAATTGCTGTCGTTGTCCAAAAAATGGCTATTGCAGATAAAGCAGGTGTAATGTTTACTGTTAATCCATCAACTGGTGAAGAAATTGCTTTAATTGAAGGATCATGGGGTCTTGGTGAAGCAGTTGTATCCGGTGATGTAACTCCAGATAACTATCAGGTTGACAAAAAGACCAATGAAGTAATCAATGTAACTATCAGCGATAAAAAGGTGATGTACACAAATGATGAAAGTGGAACCAGTGTAAAAATTGAAGTTCCTGAAGATAAAAGGAATGAAAGAGTATTATCTGATGAAGAACTCATTGAATTAACTGAAATGGGTAAACGAGTTCAAGCTCATTATGGCGAGCCAATGGACACTGAATGGGCTTTCGAAAGGGATAATTTATTCCTGCTTCAGGCCAGACCAATAACTACCTTAGGTGATGAACCTGCTGCTGATGAAGAAGAGTCCAGTGTAGAAGGTAATGTTTTGGTTAGAGGTTTAGGTGCAAGTCCGGGTATTGCAACAGGTAATGTTAAAATTGTCCTTGATATAGACGAATTAGACAAAATTGAAGAAGGAGACGTAATGGTTACAACAATGACCACTCCAGATATGGTTCCGGCCATGAGAAGAGCAAGTGGTATTGTTACAGATGAAGGTGGAGTAACTTGTCACGCTTCCATTATATCTCGTGAATTAGGTATTCCTTGTGTTGTAGGTACTGGAAATGCAACTTCAACACTCAGTGAAAATACTGGTGTTACTTTAGATGGTAAAAAAGGTTTGGTATTTGAAGGAATCACTGAAGTTTCTCAGGAAGCTCCAGAAATTAGCAGTACTGCAGTTGAAGCTCCAATCTTAACAGTTACTGAAGTCAAAGCTAATGTTAGTATGCCTGAAGCCGCACAAAGAGCTGCTGCTACCGGTGCTGATGGTGTAGGACTTTTAAGAACAGAACATTTAATGTTAACTGCAGGTGTTCACCCTGGCAAATTTATTGCTGACGGAAGGGAAGATGAGCTGATAGACACTATTGCAGACAATGTTCAGATTGTTGCCGATGCATTTTATCCAAAACCAGTATGGTACAGAACACTCGATGCACCTACCGATGAGTTTATCACTTTAGAAGGTGGGGAAAATGAACCTGAAGAACACAATCCGATGCTCGGTTGGAGAGGTATAAGAAGGGAATTGGATCAGCCTGAAATTCTTAAATGTGAATTCAAAGCTATTAAAAAGCTTCATGAAAAAGGATACACAAATATCGGTATTATGATTCCATTATCACAAAGTCCTGCTGAATTAATCCAGGCTAAGGCATTATGTAGTGAAGTTGGATTAATCCCTCACAAAGATGTTGACTTTGGTATGATGGTTGAAATTCCTGCTGCTGCCTTAACAATTGAAGATTACTTGGCTATTGGTGTTGACTTCGTCAGTTTAGGAACAAATGATTTAACCCAATATACTCTTGCTGTTGACAGGAACAATGAATTTGTTGCAAAACATTATACTGAAGAACATCCTGCAGTAATGAAATTAATTGAAAGAACAATTAAAAAATGTGCTGAAGCAGGAGTCACCTGCAGTATCTGCGGTCAGGCAGGAAGTGTTCCGCATATTGTTGAAAAACTTGTTAAATTTGGAATTACTAGTGTAAGTTCAAATGCTGATGCTGTAGCTGAAGTTAGAAAAACTGTAGCTAGAGCTGAACAAAAAATTATTTTAGAAGCTGCCCGTAAGCGTTTAGAATAATTTTTTACTTTTTTTTATTTTATTTTGCTTATTGATGATACAATGGATAATTTAGATTTACCTATGGACAAAAAGGATATTTTAAAAGAGCTTGATTTGATTCATGCTAATGATTTGAAATACTGTGACGGCAGAATTTTAGGTTCGATGTGTACTGAACCCCACCCTTTCGCCAAGGAAGTTTATATTAAATTTTTAGATACCAATCTTGGAGATCCTGGTCTTTTTAAGGGAACGAAATTTCTTGAAAATGAAGCTATTAAAATCATGGGTAAACTGCTTAATCTTGATGATGCATACGGCAATATTGTAACCGGTGGAACCGAAGCTAATTTAATGGCTATTCGTGCTGCCAAAAATTATGCAAAAATCTACAAGGGAATAACTGATGGCGAAATTATCATGCCTAAATCAGCACATTTTTCATTTAAAAAAGCTGCTGATATGATGAATCTTAAAATAATTGAAGCCCAGTTGGATGATAATTATAAAATTGATGTTGAATCTGTAAGAAATGGCATTAGTGATAAAACAATAGCTATCATTGCGATTGCAGGTACAACTGAATTAGGATTAATTGATCCGATTGATGAATTATCTAAAATAGCTTTTGACAATGATATTTATTTTCATGTTGATGCTGCTTTTGGAGGGTTTTCAATTCCTTTCCTAAAAGAAAGTGGCTATGATTTGCCCGATTTTGATTTTAAATTGGATGGTGTATGTTCAATTACAGTTGATCCCCACAAGATGGGATTGGCTCCAATTCCTGCTGGAAGTATTATTTTTAGAGAAAAGAAGTATCTTGATGTAATGGCTATTGAGTCACCATATTTAACTGTCAAAAATCAGTCAACAATTGTTGGAACCCGTATGGGAGCTTCAAGTGCTGCCACTTATGCCATTTTGAAGTATTTTGGAAAGGAAGGATATATTAATTTGGCAGACAAGTTAATGAAAAATACATTTTATCTCAAGGATAATCTTGAAAAAATCGGTTATAATGTCATTGTAGAGCCTGAATTAAATATCATTGCTTTTAATCATCCTAGTAAAAGTCCTGAAAAATTATCTGAAGAATTAAAAAATATAAATGGGTGGATGGTTTCTGTTTCGAATTGCCCTAAAGCTATTCGCATAGTACTGATGAATCATATTTCTAAAAGCCATTTGACAGAATTTTTAAAAGATTTGAAGAAGTTATTTTAAATATCTTCAACATACATTAATGGATAATTCAGCTCCTCAATGAATTCGATTCTGATAATAGCTTTAACGTCATCTATCACTGTGTGTATTCTCACATCCAGCATATCTCCAGATAATGATATATAATCAAATTCGGTATTGTCAGTCAGGTTTATTTTGACTTCAACATTTTCTATGCACGGCTGTAACTTAAATGATTCTTCAATGCTTCTTTCTAAGTTTTCTTTTGTTTTTTGATTAACGGGTGTTCCGACAAACTGGTGAAATAATGCGCCCATGCTTATTCCACCTTCAAAGATTGCTCTTTCTCTTTTTGTAATATTGGAAAAATATTTTTCATCAACATTCATTTTACATTCCTCCACTTACGAACATCAGTTTTTCATATATGATTTCCGATGGGATTGGATTGAAGCAGAAATAGAATAATACTGCAGATATTATTATCACAGTAATCAGTATGTATAGTCTCATTTCTTTTGGATAGATAAATGCTACAGCAAGTCCAACTATTAGAAATATTCCGCTTATAATGTAGGCATATGATTCCTGAGGATTATCTGAAATTATTTTATTGTCCAAATCACCGGTGCTTGACAGTTCACCTTCAATTATCAGTCTGTTTTCAGTTGATCCGATTGGATCACATGTAACCAAAAAGATATGGTCTTTATTTGGGCTGGTGTCTATGTGATGTGTAGGAGGCACGATTGTTTTATTAATAGCTGTATAATTTACTTCTCCAATATCCGGCCACTCTAAAGTAATTGTGTCTCCGTTTTCAATTTCATTCAGTCTTAAAAACGGAGATCCCTGAAGTGTTCGATGTCCAAACAGAATAATATCACTTTCTGTTGGGATTGTTGATTCACTGTCAATCATTACTCCCTGTGACAATGATACATTATTGATTTTTTCTTCAATTCCAACTTTTTCAAGTATAACTACTGGTGAAGTAATATTTTTCTCGCTTACAACTTTTGATGAAAAATAATTAACTTCACCACTTGCATACAATCCAATGATTATAATGCAAACAATTATTATTACAGTTGAAATACTTGGTCTTTTCATGCTATCCATATTTGTTTTAATATCTTAAAATAATTTTTCTATCATAAATTCCATTTTCCCTCATGGGTCGAATTATGCATGCTCCTAAAGAATAATTGAATGGAGTAAAATTTCACTTAATCATCCAGGTGTCTGTGTTGTGTATGTTGTATTTATCTCCTTAACCATCCATGGAGGTGCATTTGAGGTCGGTATTGTTAAAACAATATCATCCATATTATTTAAAATAAAATTCACCTTATCCTGTGGAACTTCAAGCAGTATCATGTATTCCGCATCCAAATCGCCCAGATTTATTTGCCTTTCGTAATTTGATAATTTAACACCGTAATTTTTCAGCATTTCAATAGTCGTATTTTCATCATATCCCTGTATTATTGCTCCTTTAAGCATTTCCAGTACATTTGATGTAAATGTTTGTGAATTTTCATTAGGATTTGTGTTATTGCCTTCAACAACTGTATTTCCTTTTGAATATTCTGACTCAATTTCTCCGTTGTCTTCGTATCTCATTATTGACAGGACGGTACATCCGCTTACATCTGCTTCCGTATTGTTAGTATCTTCTGTTTCATTAAAGCTATTGTTGTTATTTTTATAGATGTCTACAATGCTTCCCACACTTATTAATCCAGCTCCTGCCTGCAGCCTTGAAACCAGTATTGGAACTGAAACAGTGTTGGGTTTTTCAAAGGTAATTTCACTTAATTTTTCTGCATTATTATTGTTGACTATGTTTGTTGCTTCTTCCACAGACAGTATAACATTTTTTGTATTGTTTTCATATGTGGCCATTGTTCTGTTGTAGTGATCTTTATTTGTGTTTATTGATTTTAAATGAAATTTTTTCCAGTCTTTTGTCGCTATACCAATAATATCAATAGATTCTACTTCATATGCATTTTTAGCATCTTCTATTTGATTTTCAATGCTAAATACAGTACTTGCCCCTGCAAGAGGTCCTTTATATAGTGAATGCAGTTCATTTAACTTCATTGTTTTTGCTGTGTTCAGTTCCTCCTGTGCAGGTTCATAAATCAGAAAATAATATGCTGAAATTACTATTGTCATTATGATAAGGGCTGTAATTATTATCCCAATTTTTCTCTTTTTTTCATCATCAACTGAATCTAATTTATCATTCTTAAATATTCCTCCTATTTTATCATTAAATTTTTCTATTGATGTTTTTTTCTCTTTATTTTTTAATCTTGGTCGATTCATGTTTTCATTTTTCAAATCATCCAGTTCTCCAAAGCTTCTTGGATAAAACTGATCTTTAGGTTCTTTCATAAATTAGCACCTCTTTTTCTTTGTAATGGGCGGATACTTGAATTTTCCAATGCTGCAGATGGGCATGATTCGAGTATCTGGAAAGTTTTGATAAGATTTTTATTTTAAAAATCACTTTAAACTTCAATTATACTTTTAAAAAACCTTATTATTAAGTTTAACTTATAATAAACTTTATAAATCTATTTTAATATTATTATAACTCTTAAATGGTGATTTTTGCTTAATTTAGAAAAATTTTAATTATTTTGTAATGATATATTAACTTGTAAATTTTATATTCTGCAGGTTATTTTGTCTTTATATGATAATCATTTTTTTTTAAATTATCTATTAAAATTATTAAAAATCCTTATTAAATTCATTTTTAAACAAAAAATTGCAAAAATTTGGATATTTAATGTTCATATTCTATTTTCAAATATCTGCTTCTTTTTGAAAATATATAAAATAAATTGGGACTTTGATTATTTTTCCTGATTTTAAGCATCAATTCTGAAATGATTTTTTCAAAATCGGAAACATTTGTCTATTTCAGGGCAATATTATCATGACATGGTATGTATTTTAAAATTGACTTCCGCTTTTTTGTAAAATATATCCTTTATTTAAATAGGCAATCGCATTTTTTCACACTAAGACAAAATATATATAATAATTTAATGATATCTAATAGTGTTATGCTATTAATTACTAGTGATATTAATCATTTGATTTTCTTTTATTAAAATCGTTTTTATTTGATTTGAACTGGTAATTAATTAATTTAGAACTTATATTAATACAATTGTGAGTAGTTAGATGATAGAAGATAATATACGTATTCTTAGGGAGGCAGCTAGAATAACATCAAAAGATGATGTGGTCACGAGTAAATGTTGGTGTTTGGTTGCAGGTAACGTCAGACTGATTGACGATATTGCATACCGCGCTATTGCATCTAAGGATAGTGTAAAAATTCTATTTAGAGAACATGTTGCATTAACTGAAGGAAAGCTGGATAAAAAATTTGATTTTATCATGTTGATTGGAAATTGTGGAAAGATTAATGAATTTGAAGTTGTAACTAGAAATAGGGGCGGAGCATTTATTAAGGGTTCCAATTATAGTGTTGAGAATGAACCCAATTTAATGCTGTTTGTAGCTCCGGATGATGTTATAAGAAATTCAGTTTCTATTATTGAAAAATCCGGAATTCCTTTTGCTATTCTACAGGAATCTCAAACAACGGGATTTATTGATGTTGATTTAAATTCTGATGTTAAACTACCGGGTTTTATTAAATCTGCTTTAAAACCATTTTATAAAGTAAATGAGGTTGTTTTGTCTACAATACTTATTTCTGTTGAAAATGATAAAGACGTTAGAAAGGTTCAAAGTATTGCTACATCTAAAAAAATATTTGTTATAGATTTTAAATATATTGTAACGGAGGACTAGTTATGAATATTTTCGGAAATGAAGAGGAAGAACAAGAATTTACTGATACTAGGGTTATTAGTAATAGTTTAGGGATAGATTTGGGAACTTTAAATACTGTTATTGCTAAGCCAGCAGGTGACAAGTTTGATTTATATCAAATTCCATCTGTTGTTGCAGTTAAAAAAGATGATCCTGCTGAAGTTTTAGCTGTTGGTGAAGAAGCTAAAAAA
>CADBPS010000085.1 GCA_902796575.1 uncultured Methanobrevibacter sp.
AATCTTACTAATACAATGAAAAAATTAGTAGGAATGTCAGTTATTGATAAAAAAACAATAAAAGAAGTTGTTAAGGACATTCAGCGTGCTTTAATCCAATCTGATGTTAATATCGCTTTAGTTTTGGAGTTATCTAAAAAAATTGAAAATAGAGCTATTGAAGAAGAGCCAAAAAAAGGAATTACTCCAAAAGAGCATGTTATTTCAATCATTTATGAGGAAATGGTAAATCTTTTGGGCAGCGAAGCGGCAACTTTGGATATTAACCAAAGACCATATAAAATACTGTTTTTGGGACTTCAGGGAAGCGGTAAAACAACCACAATAGGAAAACTATGCAGATATCTGCAGAAAAAAGGATTTAATCCTGCAGTTGTATGTACAGATACATGGAGGCCTGCAGCATACGAACAGCTGAAACAGCTGACTGAAGAGATGGATATTCCATTGTACGGAGATCCTGATAATAAGGATGCAATTGATTTAGCTAAAAAAGGTTTAAAAGAATTTAAAAATCGTAAAGTAATAATTTTTGATACTGCAGGTAGGCATAAAGAAGAATCTGATTTAATTGCTGAGATGGATGAACTGGATAATGTTATCGAGCCAACAGAAGCAATACTTGTTATTGACGGAACGATTGGTCAGCAGGCAGGTGAACAGGCAAAAGCATTTTCAAAAGCAACAGACATAGGTTCCATAATCATCACAAAACTGGACGGTTCTGCTAAAGGTGGTGGAGCATTATCAGCCGTTGCCGAAACAGGTGCTCCAATCAAGTTCATAGGAACAGGTGAGCGGATTGATGATTTTGAACTCTTTGATCCTGAAAGATTCATCTCCAGACTGCTTGGTATGGGTGATATCAGAAGCCTTGTTGAAAAGGCTGAGGATAATATTGACGAGGATGTTGCTGAAAAAACGATGGCCAATATGATGAGCGGTAAATTCACCCTGATGGATATGAAAAATCAGTTTGATATGATGAATAAAATGGGTCCGATGCAGCAGGTGCTGAATATGATTCCTGGTATGGGCAATAAAATTTCAAAAGAAGCATCAAAGATGACGGAAGATAAAGTGGAATCATATAAGACAATAATGTCATCAATGACAGTTGAAGAAATGGAAAACCCAAAAATCATCAAACAATCAAGAGTTAGAAGAATTGCCCGCGGGTCAGGTGTTGCCGAATCTGATGTTAAGGATCTTCTGAAATACTATAACAACACCAAAAAGACCATGAAAGGTATTGGAAAACGTGGCGGACACTTAAGAAGCGGTACAATGAACCGTATGATGGGTCAATTTTTGAGATGAAATTATATGTTAAAGTTAGCTAATGATATTCTTACAAAAACAGATGGCAATCTTTGCAGCCACTGTCTTGGAAGGAAATTGTCAAAAACAATCGACGGAAGGAATAATGTTGACAGATCCCAGCAGGTTCTCAAAGCACTCGGTTGTGAACTGTCCGGTCAGTGCAGTGTCTGTGATAATATTTTCACCAAACTGAATGATGAGTTATATAATAGAATCTATAAAAAGATAGAAAGTTTAGGTCTTGAATTTACCACATTCCATATAGGTTCAAAAATTCCAAAAGATATTCTAAATTCTGATAAAGAACTATCAGAAACCTTCAATTTGGATGTTGAAACCATCAAACAGGAAATAAATAGAATAATCGGAAAAAAAGTTGCAGCTACTCTTGATAAGGAAATTGATTTTGAAAATCCTGATATCATAATAATTGTTAATCTGTCGGATAAAATCAATGTAAGAATCCAGATTAATCCAATATTCATTGAAGGCAGATACAATAAATATTTGCGGGGTATTCCACAAACCAAATGGCCTTGCAGTAAATGCCGAGGAAAAGGATGTGAAGAATGTAATTTCACAGGCAAACAGTACCCTGAATCTGTTGAGGAACTGATATCAGATCCTATTTTAAAAGCTACAAAAGGTTATCAGGCTTCATTTCATGGGGCTGGAAGAGAAGACATTGATGTTTTGATGTTAGGTGAAGGAAGACCTTTCGTACTTGAAATAAAAGAACCAAAAATAAGAGACATTAATCTTAGTGCTTTAGAAGATGAAATTAATGAGATTAATCGGGGCAAAACTGCTTATCATGACTTAAAATTCACATACAGGAAGAGAAAAGCCGAAATTAAACAGTCTTCT
This sequence comes from uncultured Methanobrevibacter sp., assembly GCA_902796575.1. Lineage (GTDB taxonomy): Archaea > Methanobacteriota > Methanobacteria > Methanobacteriales > Methanobacteriaceae > Methanocatella. The sequence continues at coordinate 2,191 of CADBPS010000085.1, forward strand.
CCAGATTCATACAAGATATACAAAGCTGTTGTCAGGTGCTGTGAAGAATACGATTCGGATAAACTTGAATTACTGAATGATTTAAATGAAATTCACCAGCAGACTCCAGTCAGAGTTTCACATAGAAGAGCAGATAAAGTCAGAATCAAACACGTGCTGGATTTATCCTATGAAATAATTGACAATAAAACCTTTGAAATGACTATTAAAACAGAAGGAGGTTTATATATTAAAGAACTGATTTCCGGAGACGGGGGAAGATCAAATCCTAATGTTTCTTCTCTGCTGGGTGTTGATGCCGTTTGTGAACAGCTGGATGTTATTGAGGTAAGTGATATTAATGGACAATGAATTTACACACCTAAAGGACAATGGAGTGCATATGGTTGAAGTAGGACAGAAACCTGTTCAAAAAAGAAGAGCGGTTGCATCAGGTGAAATAATTCTTGATGAAACAACTGTTTCTAAAATTCAGTCTCAGGATATTAAGAAGGGAAATGTACTGACTACAGCTCAGATAGCTGCAATTCAGGCCGTTAAAAACACTTCATCTATAATACCATTATGCCACCCTTTAAATTTAACGGGGATTGATGTTGATTTTGAAGTTAATGATAACAAAATTGTCTGCACATGCTCTGTCAATACTATGGGAAAAACAGGAGTTGAAATGGAAGCTATTACTGGTGTAAGTGTAGGCCTTTTAACAATATGGGATATGGTTAAAGCTGTCGAAAAAGATGAAAATGGTCAGTATCCAAACACCAGAATAAGTGAAATTAAAGTTATTAAAAAAGAAAAAATTTTCTAATTTGCCTGAAAACTAACACTTTGAGGACAATTTTTGATGTTGTACATTAATTTAGTATAACGCCGTCGTATTATAAATGGGGGACTGTCAGGGGCTTAGTGTTTTGTTGTGTCTAAGATTTTAATATTATCTGTCTGCCTTCATTTTTTCTATTTTTTAGAAAAACAAAATATTTGCATGTTAATTATTTTTTTATCATAAGATAGTGTATTTATAGAACTATTCATGTATCTAAAAATCAATAAACTTGAAATAATGCAAGAAACTATGGAATGACAAATAGTTAATTTTTCCAGGTTTTTACAAAAATACATAATGGATAATTTCGTGTCAAATTATAAAAAATACACAAAATTTCTTAAAAAGGAATATAAATGAAAGTTGGGTGGTACATGTAATAAATTAGGAAATTATTTTAGTAATGCTTCAAACAAAATCATTAAAAAATATTTAGAACTAAGCAAGGATTATTCATTTTCATTAATGAAAGAAAAAAAATGGCTGGAACGAAAATAGCAAATTAGCACTAAGAACTTGACAGTCCCAAATTTAACAAGTATTATATACTATGAATAAGATAAATATTTATGTTTATTTTTTTCGAATTAATATATAAGGAGACATTTAAATGGCAAAAGATAACAAAATTAGTATGCCTCAAACCGGTGCTGGTTTAGTAAGGTATTTTGATGAAGAAAGTGTTGGTCCTAAACTTTCTCCTGAGCACGTTATTGTATTGACTATTATTTTAGCTATATTTTGTTTTGTTTTAAGATATTCTGGTTAGTTTTTTCAAACACCATTTACCTTTTTTTTATTTTATCTGATTATCATGTTGACCAAAAGAATAATTCCCTGTTTAGACTGTGACCTGCAGGTTCCCGGAGGCCGTGTTGTTAAAGGTGTTGAATTTAAAGAGATTAAATATGCAGGAAATCCTGTAGATCTTGCAACACGTTATTATGAAGAAGGAGCCGATGAAGTTGTTGTTCTTGATATTACTGCATCCCACGAAAGACGCCAGACAATGGTTGATGTCATCGACAGGCTAACAGAAAATGTATTCATGCCGATTTGTGTTGGCGGCGGAATAAGAAAAGTTGATGATTATATCCGGATGCTTAAGGCAGGAGCGGATAAATGTTCAACAAATACTGCAGCTATTAAAAATCCGGAACTTTTAACTGAAGCCTCCAAAGTTGTCGGTTCACAGGCAGTTGTTATAGGAATCGATGCTAAACGCAGATATGTTTCACATCCATCACAAGCCAAAGACAAAAATGTTATAGAGACCGATAAAGGCTATTGCTGGTTTGACTGCAGCATTTATGGCGGACGTGAATTTACCGGTATTGACGCAATTGACTGGGCCTGTGAATGTCAGAGATTAGGTGCAGGTGAAATTCTACTGACAAGTATGGATGGAGACGGCACAGGCAACGGGTATGATATTGAACTTAACCGTGCTATTAATGATGCTGTTGATATTCCCGTTATCGCCAGCGGTGGTGTCGGCGAACCAAAGGATATTTTAGATGTTTTTGAAAAAACAGATGTCAGTGCAGCTCTTGCAGCAAGTATTTTCCACTTTAATCACTACAGCATAGAAAGCGTTAAAAAATACCTGCTTGAAAACAATGTTCCTGTGAGATTATGATTATTGAATCATCAATTGACTTGAACCTCACTCAAAAGTCAGGTCAAACATCACAGCCACCATGGGCAGAAAAGAAGGACTGCTTTAAAGAGTTAGTGTGTATTGACAATAATCCGGTTATTTTTAGCGTTAAACAATCTGACAAGTTTTTGGATTTTGATTTTGATGGAAATGTGGATGATAAAACAGCTGTTTTAAAGGTTAAAAACATATTTGATTTGGATTTTGACCTGGACAGATTTTATAAATATTTAAATAATCATCCGGAGCTTTATCAGATGTCTGAGTTCTGCAATGGATTAAGATTGTTCAAAGCAAAAGATCCATTTGAATGTGTAATATCCTCAATCTGCTCGGCCAACAATTCAATTAAACGATGGACAAAATCAGTTAGCGATATAAAAGTTAAATGGGGTTTTAATTTCAATAATTATTATTCATTTCCCAGTATTCGCTTATTCAGCCAGATATACTTGGATGATGATGAGGAATACTTAAACACCGGAACTGCAGGGAACAATAACCTGAAATCCTGCGGTGTTGGTTACCGATCACCTTATATGAGAAAAGCCTCTGAAATCTTTTTGAATGAAATTCAAATTTCAGACATCCCTGAAATGTCTTATGATGAGGCTTTCGAAACGATTTTAAAAGTGCCCGGAGTGGGGCCTAAAGTGGCTGACTGTATTTTACTTTATGGTTTCGGTTTTAATCAGGCTTTTCCAACTGATGTCTGGATAAAAAGAATTGTTTCTCATTTGTATTTTGATGGAAAGGATATTAAAGTTGATAAAATTCGTGAATTCGGAATGGACGAGTTTGGCAGCTATGCAGGATATGTTCAGCTTTACATGTTTCACTATGCAAGAAAATCCGGATTAATGGATGAGTTAAAACATCACCGATAAGCTTTCAGAATAACATATTCACATGGTGAGTATGGCTAATTTAAGAATCTGCGACTGTAAAACAAAAAAAATAAATTAAAGATAGTTTCTCTAACTATCTTTCTTCAACATATACTTTATTCATTTTATCTCCCTGCTGGATTGCATTAACTACATCCTGGCCTCTTATTACCTGACCGAATACAGTATGCACTCCATCTAAATGAGGTTGCGGTGAATGTGTAATGAAGAACTGGCTTCCTCCAGTGTCTTTTCCTGCATGTGCCATTGAAAGAGCACCTGTACCATGTTTATGAGGGTTTCCTTCTGTTTCACATTTTATGGTATAACCCGGTCCCCCGGTACCATTTCCATTAGGACAGCCTCCCTGAATTACAAAGTCAGGTATAACTCTGTGGAATGTTAATCCATCATAAAATCCCTTATTAGCCAATTTTTCAAAATTAGCTACAGTACCCGGAGCTTCATTCGGGAATAATTTTAATTCAATTGTTCCTTTGTCTGTTTCAATTATTGCAACTTTCATCTTATCACCATAATTTACATTCATACTTTAAATATCATTATTAATATAGTTACTATTGATTAATATGAATACCGAAGAATTAATTAAAATAGAAGATGATTATTTTATCAACACATTCACCAGACAGCCTATAGTTTTGGATCATGGTGAAGGTGTGAAAGTCACCGATACTGAAGGTAAGGAATATCTGGATATGTTTGCCGGAATAGCTGTTAATGCATTAGGCCATAATCATCCTAAACTGGTTGAAGCTATTAAAAAACAGGCTGAAAAACTCATTCATGTTTCAAGCATCTATTACAATGAACCTGCTCTGGTTTATGCTAAAAAATTAATTGATTTGACCAGTTTTGATAGGATATTCTATGCAAACAGTGGTGCTGAAGCTAACGAAGGAGCTTTGAAACTTGCTGTTAAATACACCGGTAAAAATGAAATAATATCTACTGTTGAATCCTTCCATGGCAGAACATTAGCAACACTTGCAGCAACAGGACATGATGAGTATCATGAACCATTCAAGTCAATTTTACCACAGGGATTTATTAATGTTCCATATAATGACATTGAAGCTATTAAAGAAGCAGTAACTGAAAATACTGCAGCTATTATTGTTGAACCTGTTCAGGGTGAAGGTGGAGTTAATATTCCGGACAGTGACTATCTAAAAGAAATATCAAAATTATGCAGGGAAAATGACATTGTATTTATTGTCGACGAAGTCCAGACAGGTTTTGGAAGATGCGGATCATTATTTACCCATGAATTATTTGAAGTGGAACCGGATATAATGACGGTAGCCAAAGGAATTGGTGGTGGAGTACCTATGGGAGCTATTCTTGCTAAAGAAGAAATAGCCGGTGCATTCGTTCCAGGAGACCATGGAACTACATTTGGAGGCGGACCTCTTGTATGTGCTGCGGCAAATGCTACTTTGGATGTTATTATTGAAGATGATTTGCTTTCCAATTCACGTATTGTCGGCCAGTACTTAAAAGATGAATTAACCAAGCTTATGGAAAATCATGATAACATAAAGGAAGTTAGAGGCTGCGGATTAATGGTGGGTGTTGAACTGACAGTACCTGGTGCGGAATATGTGGATAAACTTCGGGAAAAAGGATTTTTAATCAATTGTACTGCAGATAAGGTATTAAGATTAGTTCCTCCGTTAATTATTACCAAAGATTCTATTGATGAATTTGTAAAAGCCTTAGATGAAACACTCTAAGCTTCATCACCATACTTTATTTTTTTCGCCGGCAATCCTTTTTCTTTCACTACTTATAAATAATATTTTCAACATAAATCACATTATAATAAAACTTTTTTTAGGAGTTTACATTATGGATTTAAATATTAAAGTTAATGAAAAAAACCATCTTGATATCGGTGGTGCGGATGCATGTGATATTGCTGAGGAATTTGGAACTCCCACATATGTTATTGATGAGAACAGAATAAGGGATAACTACAACAGATTTTACAGTGCTTTTTCAAAATACTATCCTGATTTCAGGGTATTTTACGCATGTAAAGCCAATACCAATCTGGCTGTAATGAAAATACTTGAAAGTGAAGGCTGTTCAATTGATGCCGTTTCTCCTGGTGAAGTTTACACTGCCAGAAAAGTAGGTTTTGGCAGTGACAGGATTCTTTTCACTGGAAACAACATTACCAATGATGAATTGAAATTTGTCCATGATGAAGGTGTTGTTTTAAACATTGATTCTGTTTCTGCACTTAAAAGATTATCCGAAGTTGTTGACCCTGAAGGCTTAAAAATATCACTTAGAGTAAATCCGATGGTCGGTGCAGGCCACCATGATCACTGTATTACCGGTGGAGTGATGAGTAAATTCGGTATTATGGACAGTGAAGCAAGTGAAGTTTACCAGATGGCTAAAGATTTAGGATTCAATCCGATAGGTATGCACTCCCATATAGGATCAGGAATTCTTGATCCTGAACCGTTCAAATTAGCTATTGAATCAACTATGGATATTGCAGGTAAAGTCCACCAGGATACTGGTATTGACTTTGAATTCGTTGACTTTGGTGGAGGTATTGGAATACCATACACTCCTGAAGAAAAGATTGTTGATTTGGATGAATTTGCCAAGGTCAATATTGAGTTATTCAAAGAAAAAATTGATGAGTATGATATGAGTTCCCCTGCAATGTTTCTTGAACCTGGCAGATATCTGGTTGGTGATGCCAGCACACTCTTAGTAACTGTCAACAGTGTAAAACAAAGTTACAGGAAATTCATCGGTGTTGATGCAGGATTCAATACTCTTTTAAGACCTGCAATGTATGATTCATATCATCATATTGTTGATGCAAGCAAAATGGGTGATGAAAACACTCAGAAAGTTGATATTGCAGGTAATGTATGTGAATCAGGTGATTTATTCGCACGTGACAGATTGATGCCTGATGTTGAGGAAGGAGATATTTTAGCTATTCTAAATGCTGGAGCATACGGTTTTACAATGTCTTCAAATTATAATTCCAGACCATTATCCAGTGAAGTTCTTGTAACTGACGGTGAATGTAATCTTGTTCGTGAAAAACAGTCATTTGAGGATTTATTTAACAATCAAATAATTCCTGATCATTTAAAATAAGTTGATTATAATGTTGGATTTAAAAGGATTAAAATTTTCTAAAATGCATGGTATAGGAAATGACTTCCCGATTATCGATGAATCTAAAGGTGAGGTTATTCCTGAAAAAGATAAAGCTGAAGCATGCAGAATATTATGTCATAGAAACTTCGGTGTCGGAGGAGATGGAGTACTCTTTGTGGAACCGTCTGATGTAGCGGATATAGGTTACAGGATGTTCAATCCTGATGGAAGTGAAGCTGAAATGTGTGGTAATGGTATCAGATGTTTCGGTGATTTTGTCTATAGGAAAGGAATTCTTAAACAGGAAAAAATGACTGTTGAAACAAGGGCAGGAATTAAAACAATTGAAATTACACTTGATGAAAATGACAATCCGGTGCTCTTTAAAGTCAATATGGGAACATCCACCTTTAAAACATCCGAAATACCTATGATTTCAGATGAGGAAGAATTTATCGACGGTGAATTAAAAGTGCTGGATACTGTTTTTAACGTTACAGCCATCAGTGTCGGAAATCCTCATGCCATAATATTTGTCGATGATGTTGAAAGTGTAGATATTGATAAATACGGTCCTGCTATTGAAGCTCATGAAGCGTTTCCTGAAAAAATCAATGTTCATTTTGTTGAAGTAATAAGTGAAAATGAAGGCAAAATGATTACATGGGAACGTGGTGCCGGTGTTACCCTTGCATGCGGAACAGGTGCTACATCAACTGCCATTTCAGGTTATAAACTTGGTTTATTTGCCGGTAAGGTATTGCTGCATCTTCCGGGTGGTGATTTAAACTTTGATATATATGAAAAAGATTCCGAGTTAGGGGCTTTCATGGAAGGTCCTGCAACATTGGTTTATGATGGAGAATTTTAATAATTCTCTATTTTTTATTATATTAAGTATCCGTTAATAAGAACTATATCTTCAAAAAAATAATGCTCTTTTTTAGCTATTTCTGCTGTAAAACCCAATTCGTCCAGTCTGTCTAGTGTGAGGTTGTTGTCGGATAATGAAGACTGAATCAGCTGCACCATTCCACCATCATTTAAATGATTTTTCACTTCATTTAAAAATAAATCTATTATCTTCCTACCATTTAATCCGCCGTCAAATGCATAATTTAGATTATCCTCTATAACTTCACCTTCTTCTGTTGGTAGATATGGGGTATTGAATAGAATTACATCAAACTTTCTATCTTTTACAGGTTCAAACAGATTTCCAAATAATAATTCTATATTATCAATGTTATTTGCTTTAAAATTGGATTCTGCTAATTCAATAGCATCAAAATTAATATCAGTGGCAGTTACTTTGTCTGTTAACTGTGAAGCATACATGGCAACAATTCCAGATCCCGTACCAATCTCCAAAACACTTTTTCCATAACTTATCTCTAAATTTTCAGCAAGCAGATAGCTGTCTTCAGCCGGAACATAAACATTATCATGAGTATTTATTATAAATTTCATTTTAATCACTTATTATTGGATTAACTTTAAGGGAAACATACAAAATGTCTTCAGGTGCCAGTAATGTGACTCTTTTTTTAAAGAATTCATTCAATTTTTCATCTGTCACATCATTTAATCTTGTTTTAATTTCTTTTTTATCCAGATTACAGATAATGTGTCTTGAGTCGATTAAAGCATTTTTGATTTTTTTGTTTCTGTGCTGAAATAATGCCTTTGTAAAATTCGAGTATATTTTAAATTCATCCGGATTTATTTTTAGTTCCTTTGGTGTTAAACTGATAACAGTTGAATCTACCTTAGGTTTAGGTATAAAGCTTTCACAGCTAACATCTGTTAATTTATCAACTTCACACTTAAAATAAAGCATTGCTGAAAGCCGTGAATAGTCTTTGCTTCCAACTTTACCATTCATTCTTGAAGCAAATTCTTTCTGATACATTAATACAGCTAAATCAAAATTATAATCCAAGAATTTAAATGTGATGGGTGATGATATCTGGTATGGTAGATTTGATACAATCTTATTGAATTTCGGAAATTCAACTTTCACTGCATCGGCATTTATAACTTCAACATTATCAATTTCTTCCTTTGCTAAGCGCTCAACTAGAATGTCGCAGATTTTAAAATCCTGCTCAACAGCTATTACTTTCTTGGCCTTTTTTGCAAGTTCAATTGTGAGAGTACCGATTCCTGAACCAATCTCCAAAACAGTATCATTTCTGTTTATATTTCCGAATTTTATTACCTGGTCACGTTTATTTTTATCAATCAAATAATTCTGACCGAAATTCTTATTCAATCTTATTCCATATTTTTTTAGAATAGATTTTGTTATTTTGGAGAGTGATTCATCACTTTCACAGCTCAAGCTATCACTTTTTTCGAGGACGTCTTTTTAACACACTGTTTGGGATTGGAGTAAATAAATAGTATTTTTGCTTACCTTTTTTAACAGTAGTTGTGTCCAGTTCCTGTTTTATACGGTTTACAATCATTCCAACAGGATCTGTTAATGATGGAACTCTTTCTGCAATATCTTCAAAGCTTTCAAAAGGCTTTTGTTCACGTTCCTCAATAATTTCCTGCATATATTTTTTTCCAATTCCCGGAAGTAATTCTAACTGATGCAATCTTATGTTGATAGGGCCGGATGTATTGAAAAAGTTAACATATTCCTCTTCTCTTGATATCACAATATCTCTAATAGCGTAATCAAGCTCTATCCTGCTTGTAGCGGTTAAATTTTCAAAATCTAGTTTTCCCAATACTCTTTCAATTTCTTCCCTTTTACCTTTTCCAATATATACTGTACCTTGGATTTCTAAATCAACACCTTTTTTAGGGGTTAATTCTAGTAAAGTGTAATAATCCCTACCTATTGCTTGAGCAATAGCTTTACCTTTAAACTTTGACATATCTGAGTTTACATATCCTAAACTAAGATAATCCAGTATAACGGCATTATCTTCAACTTTTCTAGGTTGATTCTCCCTTTTCTTATTCCTTCTATCCATTTTATCACCCCACTATTTATGAGTGTCTACTTATCAGTATAATATTTGATAGTAATAAATATATATAATATGTGGTGCGGTTAAAAAAAAGATTTTAAAAGAATAGCTTTAACTATTCTTCTACGAAATACTGTTCTAAAATTTCAAGAATCTTTTCCATATCGGCTTTTTCAATTTGCATAGGTTCCTTTGCAAAAATTAACCTTAAATCAGACAGATCTTTTGGTATTAAATCTACAATATGGATTGCAACCTTGTGTCTTAAACCAACTTTATCTTCAAGTTCTGCAATTATCTTTTCTGTATCTTCCAGAGAATATCTTGGAAATCTTGCAACATGATTTAAAGTTATGTTCTGTTCATAATTTAATTCATAATTTTCGGAAAACGTTTCAAGAGTTCGTTTAACTTCTGCTCCTGAAATTTCTTCCTTTTTAATAGTATTTTTACCAATCATCTAAATCAGTTTTGCAATTTTAAATGGTCAGGTCTGATAATTAATTCTTTTGCTTTATTACCTTCTTTTAAAGCTACTAAATATGCTTTACCTTTCTTTCCAACGACTTTACCGGTTTTACCATGGAATCTTGGATGTGGCTGACCTTTCTGGATACTTGGATTGATGATTATATGAACCAAATCTCCTTCATTGAATCTCTGGAGCCTGTTTGTTATTGGGTTGGTTCTTCCTTTTCTTTCAACTTTTGTCATTTTCTTTCTTGATCTGCTTTTAAATCCTCTTGATCTTTGCATTTTATTACCTCGATTTATAAATGTACTGGGTATTAGTTAAATCTATGTTATCAGCTACCTAGTATCATTTAAGCCCATAAATACTAGTAACATAGAATATAAAAATAATCAATAATTATCATCAGTGATATGATAATAGTGTATATTATCTTCAAAGATATTAATAAAGTTTTAGTTTTTTTTTTGGCAGGACTTGTCAAGTTCTTAGTGCCGATTTACTGTTTTCGTTTCATTCATTTTTTTTCTTTTATTAATGAAATTTAATTATCATTTCATATTTCTGAATATTTTTTAATATTTTGTTTAAAGTATTGGCAAAATAAGTTTCTAATTTATTATCTGTACTATCTAACTTTCTTTTATACTTTTTTTTAAGGGATTTATGTATTTTTTGTAAAAAATCTTGAAAATTAACTATTTTCTTTTTTATATAGTTTCTTGCTTTGTTCGAAGTTTGTTAATCTTTAAATACCATAAATAGTTCTATAAATTTGTCTATTTTCTGATAAGAAAACAATTAGCATATAACTGCTTTGTTTTCTAAGGATAGGAAAATGAAGACAGACACTATAAACCAACAAAAGTACTGAGAACCTGATAGTTTCTTTAATGGTGATGGTTTAGGTGTGTTAAATGGTGTGTATAACTAAATGTTTAGTTATCTTCAAATCTTCTTCTGTCAATTAATTCCTGACGTTTACCTGGGTTCCAACCACCTGATGCGGATTTTGCACGTCCTACTTGCTGTACGTATCCGGTAATCCTGTCATACCATTCTACATCATCGCTTTCACCACAGTTAGGACAGGTATTGTTCAATCCTTTCATTAATGTTTTACACTTTAAACAGAAGCTTAAAGCTGAACTGTATGCCCAGAAACCAATATTTGATTTTCTAGCTATTTTGTCAGTTAAACTCATTAATGAATCAGGATCTGAGTATGATTCTCCCATAAATGCATGGAAAATATGTCCTCCTGGAGTCAATGGGTGGTACTGTTCTTCAATTTTGATTTTTTCAATCAGTGATGCTCCTGTATCGACAGGGACATGTGATGAGTTTGTGTAATAGTTGGCATTACCGTCTCCCTGAACAATAGCCTGATCGTTGAACTGTTTTTTATCAAGGGTTGCGAATCTGTATGCTGTAGATTCTGCAGGGGTTTGAAGAACTGTCCATCTGATTCCAGTTTCTTCTTTTAATTTCCTTGCTCTTTCATTCATGTATTCGAGACATTTGATACCGAATTTGTTTGCATCAGGATTTTCTATTCCTTCTCCGAATAATGACAGTAACATTTCATTAAGTCCAACAAAACCGAATGACAGTGTTGAATTTTGTATTCTGTAATATGAATCTTCTGCTACTCTCTGTTTTAGGAAAGGTAAAATGTGGAAGTCATTTAAACATTTCAATCCCTGTTCCCTTCTAAGCATTAAGGTTTCAATAGCTAAGTCCATGTATTCATCCAGGTATTCAAATACTTGAGATTCATCTCTGGACTGATATCCGATTCTTGGGAAGTTTAATGTGACATATGCAAGATTTCCAGTTCTTAAACAATCCTGATCCCAATTTCCTGTCCAGTTATCCTGTAAACATGTTCTGCAACCCATATAATTAGCCATATCTCCTCTGTAGTCAGCCAACATATTTACAAAGTAGGATGAACCGTATTTTGCAGATAATTCATGTACTAAACGAATATCATCTTCATATTCACTTGTCATTGTCTCTTTACGTAATGTATAGATAGTATTTGGGAATAAATGTGGTTTTCCTTCATTGTCCCCTTCAAGTAATGTTTCGGTGAATGCTCTTTGAATTAATCTGGTTTCTTCTTCAAAATCAGCATAGGTTCCAACTACTTTACCTTTAGGTCCGTATGCGGTTTCATCTTTTAAAAATTCCGGAACTCCAAATTCCAAAGCCATACTTGTAAATGGTACCTGTGATCCGCGGGCTGCATAGGCCATGTTTAAGTTGTAAACAAGCATCTGAACAGACTGTTTGATTTCATCATAAGTTCTTCCTCTGGCAAATGGTGCAACAAAGACGTTCCAAAGAGACATTCCCTGTCCCCCGGACATATTCTGCTGTGCAGCAAGCATTATTTCGCCGGTATGGTTCATTAATGTTTCCATATGATTTGGTGCGCCTGCAATTGATGTGTGATCTCCTGTACCGTCTACTTTAAGGCCGTATTTAATGAAGGTTCTGATATCATGCTGCATACAGTTCATTGGCCTTCCGGCAAAGAATTCCAGATCGTGAATATGAATATCTCCGGACATGTGTGCATCGGCCAGATGGGCTGGAAGCATCTGTAATAATGCGTACTGTTTTAATGCTTCGTCTGCCACGTGTTTGTGAATACTTTCAGGGTTGTGAATCATATTGGCGTTATCCCTGTTTCCGTTTTCGATTAATGAGGTAATATTGTATACAGGAATACCTAAACGGGTGTAACGGCTTCTTAAGTCTTCTAAACCATATTCAACCAATTTGGTGTTAACAATTTCCCTTATCATCGGGGCAGTTAAGTATTCAACATTCAATTTTTTAAGTTCTTTCCATGTTTCGGTAGCTATTTCAAAAGCGGTTTCCTGACTGGCACCGGTTTCTTCAATTAATGTATTTGCAATTCTGGATAGGTCAAAAGCTTCAATTGTATCTCTTGAAGTACGTACTTTTAATTGTGTACTTGCAAGATATTTATTGGCTATTTCTCCATCAATTTCTTCCAGACATTCGTAGACAATTTTTTTAATTTCTTTGGTGGTTATTCCATCATAAAGTGATGATACAACATTTGCTACAATTTTGTCAGATTCGAAAAATGGAGTTTCAACCATAACCAATGATTTTAATAATTTTTCATAGCTAAACCTTTCCGTGATTCCATTATTTTTTTCTACATTAATTTTAATTGTTTTATTTAAATTATTTCCAATATTTGAGCTTTTTTCCATTTAACACACCATTTTCCATTTGTTAATGATATTTATAAACATAAGATGAATTATGCTTTCTTGTTATACTATTGGTTTTACATGTATATATATTGTTCGCTTTGATACGAACAATATATAAATGACTTTTAAAAAATATTTCATTAGAAAAACAGGTCAAGTGAACTTTGTTTTGATTTATCACTTTCAAATAATGATTTAATTCCAAATTCCTGAATTTCTAAACGTTGTTTTAGATATGATGAAACAGGATATCTGTTAACCAGATCCTGTGATATTTCAAGGTATTTCTGAACAGAGCCTTTGGAAACTGAAAGAATTAGATTACCTCCACAATTGCTGCATTTACCATTTAAAGGAATTCTTCGATACTTTGAATTGCATTTGGTACATCTTACCTTTTGCCTTGAAAAAGCACGTGAATTGCCCATTATATCAGGAAGGAAATGTGAAGATAGTACCTTTTCAACAACTCCTCTTTGATCAACCGCTCGTATCTTTTCAGCAAGCTCAATTTGAGCTTCTACCTTTTCCTTCATGGATGGTAACCGTTTATATAAACATACGGTTGGTCCTGCATGAATACTTGATGTATGATGAGAAAACATCAGTCCTTCATATTGCTCAGGTGTTCCCAGATGCATCTCAACATTGTCAATCAAATCCAAAACTTCAGCAGGTTTTAGGGGATCCTTGGTTCTGTCGTAGAATTCAACAGGAAACTCTGCATATATATCCAGATTGTGGGATTCATCATCAATCTCTTCAGGATCAATTCTTGATGATAAAACCAGCGGAGCATCCATACTTCCCCCTCTAGTATTCGGAAGGTATGATTTTGAAAAATTGATTAAGGCATCTAAAAGAAGCATTACTGCATCTTCATCACTGTCACAATTTCTACGTTTAGCAGAATGGAAATAAGGATGGGCATAACAGCCTAAAGCTTTTGTAAATCCGACAATACGTCCTAAAACTCCTGCAGATGTGTGGGGTGCAAGTCCGGCTATCAAATGCCCGATTAAATCTGATTTTGTTTTGACATTATAAAAACTGTCCATCTTATAAAATTTAGTTAATTCATCATCAATGAAATGGGCAGTATTAAGGAGATATTCAGCACAGTTATCTGAGATAACCACATCCTGCACTTTAAGCTCAACAATCTGCTCATCGCTTTCAATTGGGTTGCCGTAACAGTCTTTTTCATAACCCATTTCCAGAAGTTTTTCAACGCTGACGCCAATCTCTGCAGGCACAAAATGTGTTAACGGCAAATCAGTTGAATCATGACGTATGGTACCGTCTTTAAACGTAAATACTTCATTTTTAGCTCTTAAAATTCCTTTTTCAAGAGGTTCAGGTAATTTTGACTCTGAAATCATACCTACAACCCCTTTCACCTTATCGACTTTTCTTACATTAACGTTATCCGATGCCTTTTTAAGCATTGAAGCTAAGTTTATTTTCTTGCTTTCAGGTTTTCCAAGTTCAGTCGGGGAACCGCATGTAGGACAAATTGAACTGAAAGAAGTCAGTTTGCATGAAGGATTAGTGCATTTTCTACGGGACAGTTCGACTTTAATAGTTCCTTTTTTGGCGGCATTTGCGATTAATCTCTGCGAACCTCCGTAATTTCCAATTGGAAAGAGACCATGAGGAGCAGGTTTCATTAACCGTTCCTTGGATTTTTCAGGACGTCCGACACGGGTACCGATATATGCAGGAGCCTTATTTTTGATTTCAATTTTTGAAACTTCGTTTAATGCTTCAATTGTAGTGTCTTTTTTAGGTAATCTGCCAGTTAAAGTTTCAAGAAGTGCATAGGAATTATCCCCGTCAATGACAATTTCATTATCGAGGACAACATGAGGAACACCAATAATTTCAAGTGTCCTTTTTGGAAAAGATAATTTTAAGCTCATACCTTTATCCGGCTGATAGCTGTCTTTACATTCCATTAACAAATCATAAAGTGAATTTAAATCATCAATAGTAACATCATCATAACAATAAGTATATTTCGGATGCAGAGGAATATTGTATTTTTCAGATATTTCAAAAGCTTCCCTGGCAGGAATATAGTCATATTCCAGATGATGCAAATCCAGATTATTGCTGTCGTTGAAATTTTCACTTTTCTTTAAAAGCCCGATCCACCATTCTTCACACCATCCCGACGGATACAACGGCTGGTTATTCCTTAAAAATTCACCGAAAGCAACCAGCATATCTCCCAAAAAGAGTATTTCAACAACATCTTTTTTAAGTTTACGAGCCTGTTTAACACTGTCTATTCTTACAACATCTCCATTTTTAAGTTTAACAATAGGTCCTTCAATCGAATCAACGGGAACAACACAATTTCCCTTTCCGGGATATTCAATTTTAAGCTGGGTTCCGACAGCTAAAAAATCAAGCAGTGCCATAGTGGCCGGATGAACTCCCATGGTAGCAAGGCCGGTATTTCTGGAACGACCATATCTTAACCTGAAACCGCCTTTTTCTGAAGGATATCCAAGAACAGGTCTTCCCCCAATAATATCTTGAATATATTTCGGTTCACTTACAACTTCTTTTTTATCTGAATCATCTGAAGAGGATTCCTCTTTTTTAGGTTTAGAATACTCGGTCAGCCATTCCCAGTTTAAATTTAATTTATTTGATATTTTATGGATTTTTTTCGATTTCTGAATGACTCCCTCTACCATCGCAAGCAATGCTCCTCCTCTAATGTTGTTTGTTTCAACACGTTCCAAATCCCTGTGTGAAACTTCAACCTGATCAGTCGGCTCGCCTGTAACTTCAACCGGAATGTGATTGGCTGCAAATCTTACCTCTTCAGGAGTAGGTGAATACTGAAGATTGGTAACCTCAGATTCATAAAGCTCAACTTCTTCAACATAACGTTCAATTTCATCTTCAATAGGTTTGAATGCATCAATGTTTATCGCTTGTCTTATTTTATCACCTAAAAGAACAGCTAATGCAGCAGCAGTACCTCCGGCACTTCTGATTGGTCCGGCAAAATAAACTGCAATATATTTTGAGGAATCAAAATTTTCCTTGATTTTAACCTGTGAAATTCCCTCAAGGGGTGCGGCTACAACACCTTCAGTTAAAATAGCAAGGGCAGTTCTTAATCCCTGATCACAGCGCTGTTCCTCATCGTAGTCTGCTTTTTCTCCGGTCAGTTCAAATTTTGATGATGCTATTTCGGCAGCTATTTCAAAAGCAACTTCTTCTCTGCCCATATCCTTTTCCAATTCTTTAATTCTTTTAGCTACACCCTCGGGACCAACAAGTCCCTCAACCCTTTCCGCTAAATCCTTTGCTAATGGAACTTCTGTTTTTGTTTCAACATCAAGGCCTTTAGAGCGAGCTTCATTTGCTATTTCGTATAATATTTTTGTTTCGCTTTCCAGTCTATCGAAATAATCCATAATTCCACCTTGTCATCAGTGTCTCTCAATCATTAATATGTATATTTTGAACTATATTAAACATTATGAATGTGTGAAAATAACAAAATGCTTTATATTATATATCCGGTTGCATCACTATATGTTGTTTAAATCATGATTTAACTTTTATTTTCGCTTATTTTTTTATATAAATTCTATTATTAAGTTAAAATTCAATTTGCTCATTACAATAGATTTAATGATTGTTTTTTATCTGACAGTTAAAATTTAAAAATTCTCTCGATTTTTTTGAATTTACGCAAATATTAAATAATGTTTAAATATATTAATAAAGATACATTTAAATCGTATATAAGTTGTCGAAATTGAAAAACTTTTAATTGCTATAATGGTGATAAAATGTCTGATGAACCTGTAAATAGGATGTATGGAAATAAAATCAAGTTAGACTTTTCAAAATTAGGTAAAAAATCCAATAACAAGAATACTGTTAGTGTTGAGTACAAAAAAATGGATTCTAAACCTAAAATCAATGTTGAAAATGAAGCAAAAACTCCTAAACAAGAGAAACCTGTTAAAAAACAAGAGGAAGAAAAACCTCCTGTAGAGGATGTTCCTGTTGTTGAGGAAGTTGATGAGGCTCCTGTTGATGATGTTGTTGAGTCTTCTGATGAGGATGTTCCTGTTGTTGAG
>CADBPS010000086.1 GCA_902796575.1 uncultured Methanobrevibacter sp.
TAAATACGGGACAACAAAAACTTAAAATCAACACAAAAGAAGAACAAATAACTCTCTTAAATTTTTGTTCCATCTAGCACCCTATAATGATAGTTTCCGGAGTGTTTCAATATTTTCATGAAATTGATGTTCTCAAATTCATAGGCGATGTAAAAAATGTCTTTGAAAATGAGGAATTACTTTTTGATGCCACCAACAAATTTGGAATTAAATTTACGAATTTCTATGTTAAGAGAACCGGAAACCTGTCAGCACCTATGTATTTTTATATAAATGATGCAGAGGAATTTGCAAAAAAGGCAGATTGTCAGTTAATTGAATGTAG
This sequence comes from uncultured Methanobrevibacter sp., assembly GCA_902796575.1. Taxonomy (GTDB): domain Archaea; phylum Methanobacteriota; class Methanobacteria; order Methanobacteriales; family Methanobacteriaceae; genus Methanocatella. The sequence goes on from CADBPS010000086.1 coordinate 326, forward strand.
GGGATTTTATGAAGATGCACTTAAAATGCTGAATAAAAAAGTAGGTTTATATGCAAAAATTTCAATGAAAATAGCTGACAGGCGAAACAATGCAATGATTTTACATTTAAAAATTTAGAATAATATTTAGCAAGCGCTTATAGAAGCACTGCTTAAAATTATCATCTATTTTTCAAGAACAGCAATATAGTCCATTCTTTTTCTTAATAATGGAAGCCAGCTAATTATCCTATAATGGGGTTTGTAAACATTAACACCATCAAATAGATTAACATCTCTTATCCATCTGAAGTTGTGATTGAATTGTATTAGTTCATAACCCTTTTCAACACCCCATATGAATTTGGAGTTTGTATCTTCTATTGATTCTTCTTTTGTATTTTTAACAGATATTGGAGGCATTATCTCCATAAAGACTGTGTATTTATCAAAATTTTCATCTATTATGTTAAGGATTTCCTCCACATCTTTCTGATTTAAATACATTGTTAATCCTTCAACTACAAACAGAACATCTTTTCTTATCAAAATTTCATTTGCCCATCGGGAATCCATTGCAGAATAGGCAAGTGTTTTTACTCTGTCTGTATCTTCAATATATTTTAGCCTGTAATTTGCCGAATTTTTCAAATCAACATTATACCAGTTAATTTTACCATTGTCCAGTCTGTTGAATCTTGTGTCCATTCCAGAGGCAATATTTACAATTGTACATTCCGGGTGAGCATTGATATAGTCACCGACCATCTGATCCAGTACAATGGTTCTTGCAATTGTTCCAAGCTGCATCATTTTATCTTTTTCAGCTATGCTGAAATCATAATCAACTTTTGAAATTACTTCTATAGCCTTTGAATCATAGAATTTATGATTTTTCTCTTGTGAATGTTTTGCTTTGGCAAATAATGTTAAAAGCATTGTTTTTTCTACACCATCTAAATTCATAAGTATTTTCTCCAGCATGTTATTTTGCTTTATATAATAGTTGTATAACATGATATATAAATTTTTAGGCATGCCTAAATTTTTCAGATTGTAATATTTTCAAAGGAGTTATAATAATTAAAAATAAAATACTGAAAGCTGATCTATTTTATATTACATTAATGAAGTCAAACTGATTATACAAATATTTACACAAATATAGAAAGCTTAAATTAAAAATAAGATTGTTAATTAATAATAAATCTAAAACAGATATTATAATAGTAAGAAATAGATTTTTTAAGCTTTAACACCAATATAAAGATAACAGTGTGCTTTTCCATCAGATGTGAATTCCTTTGGAACAGTACTTTCATAATCAATATCAAAACTTCTTTTGATTTTATTGTTCCTGTAATCATCCCATACCTGCTGCCATGCATCTTGAGCACAAGTTAAAATATCATCTCCAGCAACATCATATTTAACGAATTTACCTTCAAGAACTTTCTTTTCAATAGTTTCAAAGAAATCTTTCTCAGCAGCAATAATGCTTAAATCATATTCTCCTGTTTCATCACTTTCATAATTGGAATATTGAGATACCGGAGCAATGTCCTCAACAAATTCCTTATCTGAATTAGAAAGCAAAGGAATTTCACCAGATAGGATATCTGCAAAAATCTCATTAATTTTAGCCATGTCCTCAGGAGTATTTTTTAATCTGATTGTAATTTTATCCAGTTTGTATGTCATAACTTTAATTTTAATTAATGAATTATAAAATTATTTTGTCTGAAAATTTTAAATTTAAAATAGCTGATGTTACAGGTGAACCTGCTAAACTTAATTCAACAAAGAGGTAGTATTTTAAGTGACTTTTAAATTTAAAATAGAAATCGTTAACATAGCTATTAACTTTGCATCAATTAAAATTTAATCATCAAGTTTTTTGAAAAGTTTCAAAAGACATAACTGCCACAGCACAATAAAGGTTAAACATATTAATTATTGCCTTACAAAATTAAAGACAGTAATAAAAAAACAGGGAGTAATTATCATGAGTATACTCATAGCATATTATTCAAGAACCAATGTAACAAAAACAGTCGGTGATGAAATAGCTAAATCATTAAATGCAGACGTAGAGGAAATCATATCCACAGTAAAGTATGATGGAAAAATAGGTTATGCACGTGCAGGAAAAGATGGAATGAGAGAAAAAATCATTGAATTAAAAGATTTAACGTTTGATCCATCAAACTATGATGTGGTTTATCTTGGTGCGCCGGTATGGGCAGGAAAAGCGGCAAATCCTGTAATCTCCTACATCAAACAGAATGAAGGAAAATTCAAGAATGTAAAATTCTTTGTGACTGCTGCTAAAAACGGATTTGAAAAAGCATTTGAAGAAATGGAAAAATATGTCGGGAAAGCTCCTCAAAAAACAATAGCACTCACAACAAAAGAAGTTAAAAAAGGAGAATACAAGGAAAAATTAATTTCATTTTTAGAATAATCTTAATTCACTTAACAAAGTAAGATACTAGAAGAATTTGTATAATTTTTCATAATTACATTTAAATTGAATATTTTTAAAAAAAGTAGATTAAGAGGTTGAATTGACCTCTTAAGCTGGTTTAATAATAATTTCATTTGAAATACTGCATCCACCATACATTGAGGTAATAATATATGTTTCAGGAGCAGTATCTGATTTTATATCCAGTGAAGCCCAACCATCATAATCCGTTGTTTCATTGTAGAATACACCATACATGTTGAATGTTATACTTTGACCTGCATATGGATTACCCTGAGCATCAAATAGTTTGGCTCTGAATTGATCGGAAGTACCATAAACCTTAATTAAATCTTCAGCATATAAAATAGGCAATACTTCAATGTTATTTGCTACATCACAACCATTATATGTTGTTGTGATTGTGTGATTTCCTTGTGCCAGGTTAATATTTAATTTAGCCTGACCTGAAGCATTGGTCTGTCTGGTGTATAACACGCCATTAACGTTGAATGTTACATTTTCACCGGCTCCAACAGGTTTACCGTCCTCACCAAAAATAGTAACAACAAATTGTGATTCATTTCTGAAGTATTTTACCAAATCTTTACTTTCAATATTGGCCAAAACAGTAATGTTATTAGAATGCATTTCACCATTAACTGAATTAGTAGCGGTAATAATATATTCACCAGGACTCAGGTTAATATTTAATTTAGCTTTTCCCTCACTGCCGTTAACATGACGGGTGTACTGCACACCGTTAATATTAAATGTAACATCGGTACCGTCTGCTAATGGATTACCCTGAGCGTCGATGAAAGTAGCGTAATACTGAGTAGCATTCCTAAATATTTTAACAATATCATCACCAGATATGGTGGTTAAAACAGTAATATTGTTTTTACTGGTCGTATTGGTGAAATTATCTTTACCAACATACAAAACTGATGCAGTGTAATTTCCGGAAGGCAGATTAACAGGCATTGAAGCAGTACCGTTTTCATCAGTTGTTCTATTATATGATTTTCCATTTATTGTGATAGTAACGGTTTTATTGGATAAAACTTCACCTTTCTGGTCAGTTAATTGAATAACATAACGGGTACCATTTTTATAATACATTACAACATTATCAGCTGAAACAATAGCTCTCTGCATTGTAGGAATGTTATTTGCAACAAGAGTATTGTCAGGAGTATTATTGACACTGGCATCACCAGTATATTTATTTGCAATTAAATAATTATCAGTTACAGCACCGGTTCCTTCAGCAGAAACAGTATATTCACCATTGGAAGTAATATTATTTTCTTTTACTGTAGCATTACCTTTTACAACATGCACGCCAACAGTTTCAATACCCATTGAATCATAACCAGCATATTCACCTTCATTTGATCCATTAGCAAGGATTGTGTTGTTATTGATTAAAATTTCACCAACTGCTGAAGCAATACCTGTTGTGAAGTTACCATTTGCGATAATTTCATTGCCATCAACAACAGCTTCACTACCACTTAAAGACATTGCAAATACAGTAATACCTGTAGAATTAATAAAGTTGTTAGTAATATTTGTTTTTACATCACCTGCCCAGTCAGCAGTGTAGATACCATAAGCAGAATCAGCTATTACTAAAATTTCATTGGAATCAATAACACCGCTTGAATTACCTTCAACATTAATTGCACATGCATAAGTGCCATTTTCACCAACTGCAAAATAGTTGTCATGAATGGTAAAGTTATCACCGGAAATGACAAGGGCATATCCGTATGGAGCTTCAATAGCAGCCATCCTGCCGTATGTAAGTATGGCATTATCACCTGTAATATGTACAGTATAAATAGTACCGTACTCACTTGTTTCATTGTTAGATATAGTGGCAACCCAGTTATCATCTAAGACTGCATTATTACAGTTATCTAAGTAGATTCCTTCAGAATAAACAACTCCATTATCCCAGTCAACAGGATGAGAAGGTAGGTATGCAATAATTTCACTATTTGAAACAGATAAATTATCAGATTCTTCAGCATAGATAAGTGTATTTTTATAAGTACCATTGCTTTCAACTTCAAAATGGATTTCATTTACATCGAACAATACATTATCTGAGTCAATAATATGAACAATAGTATTATTACTGTCAGCTAAACCGATAACATTAAACTCACAAAAAATAATTGAAACATTATCTGATTCACGAATAGTAATTACTTCAGATAAAGAGTCACAGATGAAACTAA
>CADBPS010000087.1 GCA_902796575.1 uncultured Methanobrevibacter sp.
CGGATGCAGAGGTTTTGCATACTGGTCTGCCATGGTGGTACAGACTACTACGCCTCTTTCAGAATCAACCTGTGCATCTGCAAGACCAGGCTTATGTACTTTAAATTCCAATGCTTCTAATGTTTCTGGTTTCATAACCGGAATACGGTCACCTAGGTTTTCAGATGCAGGAGCATATGTTTCATCTCTTTTCCAGTTCAGAGGATTGATGGAAATGGCATTTTCAAGAACCACTCCATTTTTCTCATTTTTATTTCAGGTCCTTCCGTATTCCATGATACAATCACACCGGTGTCATATTCACCTTCGGCAAATTTCAAGGCAGGATTTATTTTTAAATCATCTGCAGTAATGGAAAATCCGATTACATAAGCAGCCACCATACGGTCCAGATAGTCACTGTGCTCTTTAAAATAATCACAAAGTGCAATTTTCAGCATTAAAGATCCCTGGGAGTGTCCTGCAAGAATGAAAGGACGGTCTTTATTGTAATTTTCAAAGAAATAGTCTAATGCTGCATAAACATCCGTTCTCTGTTCACGAAACTGAAATTCCATAAGCTCATCTTCACTTTTTCCAGTAAGTGCACAAAGATTACTTTGACGATAATATGGTTCATATAAGTTTGTCAAATCCTCAAAAGAAGTGGAGCCTCAGTATAATATTCACTTACACATTCACGAAACATTGAGTTCTCAAACGGAACAATTGCCGGAGCATCAGGTTCCGGGTTAATATATACTGTCGGATAAATAAAAATTGTATCAACGGGTTTATCTGCATTTTCAGGCAGATGTGCCCAGTTATTTTCATCAGAATAGTCAGTGGGAGTACCTACCAGATTTTCAACTTTGTAGTTTTGTTCTTCATTAGACATTTTTTAAATTCCTCCTGTTTTTGTGTTAAATTATATTTATTTTACTATTTATTTAGTATTATTCAATATGATTGTCAAGTTTTTAGTGATGATTTCTTCTATCCATTCACTTATTAATGGGGATGTTAAAGCCTGGTTAATAATACTCTGAAATTTAGACACAAGAAAATAACAAAAGTATTAAGAAATTAAAAACCAAACTTATAATATAGGTGATTTCATGAACTACAATAATATAATTATTATTTTAGCTGTTTTGCTGGTTATAATAGTTGCAGGAGGAATATTTTTCGTTTTCAACAATAATCACTCCTCTAATAATTCTCCGGCTAATGCCAACAATTCAGTTAACAGCAATATTTCATCTGAAAGTCATGTTGAACAGGTAAATACGGAAGATGCAGAAAGTCAGAGCAACACTAATAGTAATACCCATCTGGTTATGGGTGAAGACGGATACTATTATACATGCGATGATGACGGAAATATTCTGGAGAGCGTAGGGCCTAGTAAAAAGTATTATCCTGATGACCCTTCAGCTGTTGACCATCCTGAAGCCGAATCATACTATCCGTATATGCAGCATCAGCTTTAAACGGATTTACTTATCGAAAAAAATATATGGCAAACAATAAATAAAATGGTAGTAATACCACATTATTAGTAAGGTGAATTCTATGTTAAGAAAGGTAGAGAAAATGGTGCAGGGATATAGAACCAGAGACGGGGCTGGAGTAAGCCTTGTTAGAGTTCTTGGAAATACAACTGCAGATGATTTCGATCCGTTCCTGATGCTGGATGCATTTGACTCCACAAATCCCGATGACTATACACCGGGGTTTCCAATGCATCCTCATAGAGGAATTGAGACAGTAACATTCCTTTCGAAGGGAAGCATTGTTCACGAAGACCATTTAGGTACAAAAGCCTCAATATCCGACGGTGAAGCACAGTGGCTTACTGCAGGTTCAGGTGCATACCACTCAGAAATGCCTCAGCCGGCAGAAAGAATGCTTGGAGTACAATTATGGCTGAACATCCCTGCAAAGGACAAGATGACTGCAGAACCGTTTTACCATGGTGTGATTAATGAAGAAATTGAGGAAATTCCAATTGAATCCGGTAAACTCCGTTTAATAGCCGGAAACTATCTGGAACATTCGGGCATTCAGGGAAAATATCTTCCTCTTGATTATTATGATATCCACCTTGATGCTGGAGGTGAATTAACACTGGATGTTGAAGGTGAAGATAAATCAGCAATGGTTTTCACGTTAGAAGGATATGCAGTCATCAGTGATGAAAACGTTCCCGAAAAAACCGCTGCAAAACTTGGAAATGGTGATGAGGTTAAAATTGAGGCTGGTGAAAATCCGATTGAAATTCTTTTCATGTGTTCAAGAAAGCTTGAAGAACCTGTTGCATGGTACGGGCCTATTGTTATGAACACTCAGGAGGAACTTCAAAAAGCCTTTGATGATCTTGGAAATGGAGAGTTCATCATACATGAAGCTAAATATGAAAACAGGTGATACAAATGTTGAAAGAAGAATTATTGTCAAAAGGATACAAAGCATATGAAAACGATGAAATTTATGTTTTCTGGAATCCTGATTTGTGCGTACATGCTGCTGAATGCATAAGAGGAAACAGTGAAGTATTTGATGTTTCAAGAAGACCATGGGTTGATGTTTCCAAGGCACCGGCCAGTGAAATTGCAGCTATTATTGATAAATGTCCATCAGGAGCACTTAAATACGAACTTAAATAGAAATTATTAATGAATTTTACATAATGGCTACAGGTAAGTTTCCATTTTATTCATTGCTTTCACCATATTTTTAATTTTTTTATCCTCAGCATTCTAGAGAATTTTTTAAAGAGGGATAATTATATGCAGAATAAGTTATCATTTGAAATTGAAAATTTAGCATCAATAAATAAAGCAGATCTTGATATCGGAAAAATAAATATTATTATCGGTAAAAATAACACAGGCAAATCCACTTCCAGCAAGTTCTTATTCTGTCTTTTAACTGCTATTTCCAGGGAAAGAATATATCTGGCCAATTGTGATATCAAAAATAGAATTAATCAATTATGCTATTTATTAAAATTCAGCTATTTTGATGACAATCCATTTAGTGTCAAGGATTTTAACCTAATAGAAGATTTACTGAACAAACCCAATTCCAATGAACTGTTTGATGAAATTTCTCATAAATTGTTTGTATTATCCAAAAAAATTAATTCTCCTGCATTAAAGGAGATGTATCTCCAGCAATTAAAAAAAAATTCAGGAATTAATTGAAATTAATAAGAACAGGAATCTGCAGTTTGTTAAAACATTTAACTGGCTTTTAGATTCGGAATATGCATTTTCCCCAGAAAAGCAAACTAATGTAATATTTAAAGGAATTGATGGTAAACATCAGATTGTTCAGGAAATTCCAATTAAAAAAGATTTTAAACAGGTAATGATTAGCACTGAATTTTACAATTATTTTAATTTTGATAATAATTGTGTATATGGATTCATTATCAGTTTTAGAATTTAATAATATGGAAAACATGGATAATGTCATGTATGATAAAATTCCATATCATGTCCAGCAAATTAGCAGAAAACTTAGAAATACAGACAATAAAGGCATTTATGATGGGGAGTTTTATAAGGAACTGGATGATTTCAAAATAAAAATAGATGGGTTAATTGGTGGGAAATTCAAATATGATGAAGAAAATAAAATATTTTTATTTGAAAAAGATGGTGAAGATTATCCAATGCAAAATACTTCTTCCGGACTAAAACAATTAGGCATAATTCAATTATTATTAGAAAATAGGGAGTTAACTGAAAATAGTTTTCTGATATTGGATGAGCCTGAAGTTCATTTACATCCTGAATTTCAGGTACAATTTGCAGAAATTTTAGTTCTATTGGCCAAAAATTTAAATATTACTGTATATGTTAATACTCACAGCCCATTTCTAGCTGAAGCATTTGAAGTCTATTCGAAATATTATATGATGTATGATAAAACTAACTTTTATTTAACCTGTGAAAGTGAAAATAAAGATAAATTTGATTATATTTTATAGGGTGCTAGAAATTTTCATCTAAACCCAACATTGAGATTTGCCTATTTTTCTAGTTGGCAACAAATTTCCAATTATGCTA
>CADBPS010000088.1 GCA_902796575.1 uncultured Methanobrevibacter sp.
AATTTCACTTAACAACATACGTTGGATGAAACGAAATGGTCAATACAAAACACTTGCCTCAGTATGAAATAGGACAGTGCCATGAAATTAGTATTAAATGTGTTGGAATATCTTTAAAAGATAAACCTGATTTAGTGGGAAATATAAAAAATAATTTCCAGGATTTTTTAATTAACATATGTAAAGAATTAAAAGATAAAAAAGGAATATTTATAGTAATCGATGATATCAATGGATTATCAGATACTCCCGATTTTGCTAATTGGTATAAAGGATTATTTGAAACCCTATATTTTGATGAAGAATTCATACCAGTTTCGTTTACATTATTGTCCTATCGAGATAAGTTCGAACAATTATGTGATCAAAATCTTTCATTTTCGAGAATTTTCAATTTAATAGAGATAGATCATCTTGACGATGAGGATATTAAGGAATTTTATTTAGATACTTTTAATGAGTTTGGTATTAAATTCACTAATGATGAATTTTTAAATGAAATGATTTACTATGCCTGGGGTATGCCATTAATAATGCAATAAATTGGTGATGCTGTTTTCTGGAATTCCCTGGAAGATGAGATAGATGGGGACAATGTGTATTCGGGGATTATTAGTGCTGCTGTAGAATTAGGTAACAAACAGATTAGGAATAAACTGAATAAAATTCGAAGCCATCATTATATGGGTATTTTATTGAAATTGGGTAAAAATAAAAAATTGGAATTTAAAAAGTCTGAAATGAAAGAATTATTATCTAATGATGAATTTCGTGTGTTTGATGATTTTTTAAAGCGTATGCGTGATTTAGAAATTATTGAATCAGTTGGTAGAGAAAACAGTGGTGAATATGCATTTGTTAATAGATTATATTTTGTTTACTTTTTGATTATAGCTAATTTAGGAAATATCTCTGATGTTGATATTTTTCAAGGCATGATTCTAAATAAACCGTTTTGATAAAATTTTACCTGCTGAATAATATTTAACTTACATATCAAATTGTCGATAGTATCAGAAGGATTTTGGCTTGTGTAAAAATTTTATGGGTTAATACATTTTAATCACATCATTGCACTGCCATTTTCTTCGCCATCAACTCTTGATAATGTGATGAAGCAATATCTCCAGAATGTGTCGGACGTTCTCTTTTTCTATTTTGATTTTCCTTAAATACTGCATTTCCATACCATTTGATTTATCCCTGTGCAAAAAGAGTTTAACGCCCTTGTCTTAAATCTGTTTCGATATTTCTTAGAAAGATATTATTTTAAACAGCAATTTCAGGATTTTCCTAATAATCATCAATTGTATTATGTATTATTCTTAAAGCATCAAGCAAACCATGGGAATATTCAATACAACCGAATGCAGTTCTCATATCTTCCTTTTCAAGATAATATTTCGAATCATTCCAATAATCAACTGCCCGGTCATACACTTCTTTTTCCTTTTCCACAAATTTAATATGAGCCACCTGGTTTAAATTTCGCTCTAATTTTTTAATATCTTTAGCTATTTTTTCTGCACTTTCTAATTCACTCATTTTAATGCCTTCCATACATGATAAATTCTTTGGCCTACAGTAATGTATGATAAAATTACCAGAATGATGATTACGTATGTGAAATACACCGGCTGCTGCGTAACGTATGCTATGATTGATCCAATCATCAGTATAATCATACGAACCGCTCTTTCAGCTATTCCAACATTACAGTCGACACCCTGTGATTCTGCTCTTGCCCGGACATAGCTTACAGTAATGGCCGAATGTATTGCCAGCACTCCGATAAACCAGTCACAGTATCCTCCAAATATTAATCCGATGTATATTATTGCATCTGCAAAACGGTCCATTGAGGAGTCAAGAAATGCTCCAAATTTAGATGCCCGATTATGATATCTTGCAACAGCACCATCAACAACATCCAAAAATCCGCTGAACAGTATTGCAACACATCCGATTATTAATAAATGATTTGCAAATCCATATGCTGCCAGAATGGCAACAAAAGGCGAAATTACAGTTACAATATTCGGATTAATATTCAGGTTTCGAGCAAGAGGATTTAATATTTTTGTCAATAATGGTCTGAGACTTCCAAGCATACTTTACAATCTATTACTTGATGTTTATATCACTTTGTAATATTATTCTCTTTTGAGTATAGTGTTTGTCAACTGACCCCTGCTGATTTGGGGGTTCGTATTTTTTTTATTAGGCTTCTTAAATCCATCGGTTTACAACCATATTCATTCATTTTGAAAATTCTTTGAATATTCTTTAAATATTTTTTTGACCTTACTGTGAAGCAACGGTGAAAAACAGACTAAGTATTAAAGAGGGTTGGAAAATACATCACTTTTTAGGAAAATTTTTCTTTGAAATTCAATTTACAACAAAATCAACGCTTTTTGAATTAGAAATTTGAATGTTTTCTGACCCTCTTAAAATTATTTTTTCAGCCCATAATCGTTTAGTAGGTAATAGAGATATACAATAAGTCAGAAATAATGTGGAATGTATTAATTTTTTAAAATGGACGTGATAATGAAGTTTCTCCAGAATCTTAAAAAGCAATCATGAATTATTTGGTGAGTATTCATCCATCAAAAAAATTCATCCATACAAAAATTACATCTTCGAAAGGGTAAAAATTTTAGAAAAATACTATAATATATGAAAAATAATATCATATCTATCGGAGATAAAATGAAAATATTAAAAACAGACAACAATTCACCGGATGAAGAAGTTATTAATGAAGCGGTAAATGTCCTTGCCGATGGAGGGATTGTATTATACCCGACAGATACTGTTTATGGACTGGGTGCAGATATTTTTAATAATAAATCCGTTCGGCGTATATTTAAAATTAAACAGAGGAGTCTCTTAAAGCCATTATCGATTTTAGTTTCAGATACTGGTTCTGTTGATTTGGTTTCAAAAGTATCAAATTCCCAAAAGGATATCATAAATCAATATCTTCCAGGCCCGTATACTTTTATTTTAAAGAAATCCAAAATTGTTCCAAGAGTTGTTACAAGCGGTTTAACTCATGTTGGGGTTCGTGTTCCGGACAATGAGATTGCATGTAAATTGGCCAGTTTATTTCCAATTACAACTACCAGCGCCAATTTATCTGATGAAGAAGTATTATCTAATCCGGAGGATATATTAAAGCAATTAGGCTGTGACGTTGATTTGGTTATTGATGTGGGTTCAATTGATTCTAAACCTTCTAAAATCATTGATTTAACTACTCCAAAACCAACTTTTATTCGTTAATTCGGGAGTTTCATTTAATTTTACATGTTAATATGATTATTTGTAAATATTGAATCGTTAAGATTATTTTTCTGTATCTCATGCGGTTGTTATTTTCATCACCTGTAATGTAATCCAATTTGGATTACATAAAATTGTGTATTGTGATTTGGGTTATATAATCCTATTTGGATTATATGTGCTAATACTTTTTTTTCAATGATTGAGGATTTATTTTTTATTTTTCATAATTATGCATTATATATGATTTTAAAAATTGTTATTTTTAAGATATGCTTATTGTTACATGTTATTATATGATTATATTCATTTAGGTTGATTGGATGAAATTTTAAATGCAGTTAAAATATTTTTTTGCCCTGCAATATCAATCAAATACCAAAAAACTCTCAATGAATACCAATATATATTAATGAAAAACAAATATTTTTATATGAAAGCATTAGCTAATTTTGAAGATAATCTTAAAATTCCATCCAATTCGAGTATTGATGATTTATTAAATGGAGGTTTTGAGAAAGGAACAGTTACTCAGATTTTTGGCCCTCCAAGTTCGGGTAAAAGCAATATTGCACTAAATTTGGCCGTCAATGTTGCCAGAAACGACAAAAAAGTTATTTACATGGATACTGAAGGGGGAATTTCAATTGACAGGATTAAGCAAATTTCATATAATGATTTTTACAGGGTTGCCAATAATATCATGGTTCTCGAACCGAAAACATTTCAGGAACAGGGTGAAAATATAGCTGCCGTTGAATTATGGCTTCGCAAAAATCATGAAAATACAGATCTGTTCATTCTGGATTCGGCAGTTGCCCTTTACCGTGTTGACAGTCTGAATTCCTCCAGACTAAATAAAGAATTAGGTAAGCAAATGGGTGCACTATCCAAAATAGCCAGAAGTTTTGATGTTGCGGTTATTGTTACTAATCAGATTTATAATGCTTTTGATGATGAAGGCAATAATGATATCCGGGCTATTGGAGGTATGGTTCTTCAGTACTGGAGTAAAGTTATTATTCAACTGGAAAGGGGTGAGGAAACCAATCAGAGAATTGCCACTCTAAAGCGTCATCGAAGCATCGGTGAAGGCCGGCAAGTAACTTTCCGAATTACCTCTCGTGGGATAAATTAGCATTATATTTATAACTATCTTTCAATAAACTATTATTTTGTAGTTGCATGTGATTATTATGACTGATATAAAGCATCCTAACAAAAAATTTAAGAAAACAGAAAGGGTTCCTCCAAAGGGATATGATTCTTCAAATGATTTTTTTGAAGATGTGTTTATGGATAAAGATATGATTTGGATGGGTCAGAATACCAACCACCTTCACGATAACACAATATCCGATGCAATGGCTGATTGTGTTAAGGATAAAGATTACTGTAAATACCCTCCGCCTGAAGGCTTTTCAGAACTTAAACAGCTGATTTTAGAGGATTTGGAATTTGACAACTGTGATGTGTTGCTGACTGCTGGAGCCACAGAATCATTATATTTATGTATGCAGGCATTAATAGAACCTGGAGACAATGTAATATTGTCCGATCCTGGCTATTTTATCATAGGGGATTTTGCAAACAGATTCACTGATGATGTTAGATATGTTCCTATTTACAATGAAGAATGTGGATATAAACTGACTCCGAAGCTGTTGAAAGAAAATATGGATGATAATACTAAAATGGTAATATTGATAGATCCTCTAAATCCTTTAGGATCATCATATAGTGAAGAAGAGCTTAAGGAATTTGCTCAAATAGCTATTGAAAACGATTTATACTTAATGCATGATGTAACATACAAAGATTTTGCAAGACAGCATTTTCTTGTTGAAAACTATGCTCCCGGTCAGACATTAACGATATACAGCTTTTCAAAAATATTCGGAATGGCAGGTTTGAGAATTGGAAGTGTAGTTTCATCAAAAGCAATAATAGATGTTATTAAAAATGCTGTAGTCAATGATTTGGGAGTCAATATAATAGCACAGTACGGTGCAATTGCAGGTTTAAAATCCAAAAACCAGTGGGAAAACAACATTCGTGAAATATCATTTACCAATCAGAAATTAATAAAGGAAATGGTTGATACAATAGGCGGAGTATTTCTGCCGGTTTATCCGTCAGATGCTAATATGATGGCTGTTGATGTATCACAAACTGGCATTAATCCAAAAGAATTATCAAATTACTTATTTAAAAATGGAATTTTTGCAAGGGAAGGAGAATATACTTCAGAGCTGTTCGGGGACAGATACCTTCGTATCAGTTATTCAATCCCTACTGATCAGATTAAAATATTCTGTGAGGAATTCCCTAAAGCAATTGAAGCCTTAAGGTGCGATTAATCATAAGGGTTTGGAGGTTATGAGATTCAGGTATCATTACCCTACCCCCGACAATTATGAAGTTGAAAATCCCCTTGAAGCATCAAAATTAATTTCCGATGACTTATTGAATGATTTAAATAAAATTGCATCTGAAAATGATTTTTTGAACTTAAGCTATTCCAAATTATCTGATGATTTCAAAAAGGAATGGGGTATCAGCTGGGATAATGTAATTATACTGAAATATCTGATGTCTGAGACAGTTTTAAAAATGCCTCCCTCAAAGGAGAAATGCATTCTTGAAGATGAGGAATTTCAGGAATTTGGTGTTAAAACATTTAAAATTGCTGATTTTTTAAGAAAAAATAATTTTAAAGCGGATTTGATTCATCCTCTTGATGACACTATCAGTTTAAGAGCTATTGCAACACAATCAAATGATGCGGTTATAACAAGAAGCAATATGTGTCTGTTTAAAGAAGGTTTGAATATCGGTTTTTTCATGATTAAAACATCAATTGAAAATCTGCCGTTTAAAAACGAAAACAGTATGCATTGGATTAAGGGTTACTGTTCAACATGCGGAATATGTATCGACAGATGTCCTGAAAATGCATTTGATGAAAATGAAAAACTTAAAAGAAAAATATGCACTGCCCACAGTGAGGGATGCAGCATTTGCATGACAATTTGCCCGTTCTTCAAACAGGGTTACGAAAAAGTTAAAAAGAGGTATGATAGAAAATGTCACAAAAAATAGCGTTGGTATCCTGTAGCGGGTTAAGTCCCCTTGGATTAGTGGTAAGAGCAGCAACAGTTGAATTAGCTATTGACAATGAAAATATAGTCGCAGCATGCATAACCGAATATTCAGCACAGCCAAATAAATGCTCCCCGATTCTGGAAGATGCCAAAATAGTTTCAATAACCGGATGCTGTGATGATTGTGCTTCAGTAATACTTGAAGAAAAGAATATTGAAGTAGTCAAAAATATTGATGCGGAAACATTAATCAAAGAATATGATTTAAATCCAAATGATTCTATTAGATTGGATGGGGATGGTGAAAAAGCAGTTAAAATTCTAAAAAAATATATATTGAGTGAAATTGAAGGAATTTAATCACACGGAATATCAGTGTGATTTAAATGATTCTTACTGCTGTTGATAATTCATATTTGTCTGTATTAGTAATTGTAGTTGTAATATTTCTCTTTAACTTTGAAATTGTTTATTTTAGCTGTTCATAATGAAATCAATTTTTGCTTTTTTATCACATTTTTAATACTTGTTGTATTTCATCAATTAAATGTGGATGGTTAATGGTGTTGGTTTAAATCAATTAATCGGATAAGTAGTAGTACTCTCCTTTTTCTTTTTGTTCGCGGTCAAGATAACTATCCAGTTTATTAACTCTAGGACGTTTCGTTTCCTTATCCCGTCTAAAAGTAATATTCAGGTTACCCAGGAATTCATTCATTGATGTTCTTAAATCGGTTGGTTTTGATGCATGTCCATTTAAACCAGGAGTTCCATCAAACACCATAGCTCTGTCGGATATATAATCAATGAATACAATATCGTGGTCTACAATCAATGAAGCAGCATTTCTGCTTTCAACCATTTTACGAATAACTTTCGCAGCTATCAGCCTTTGTTCAACATCTAAAAATGCTGTTGGTTCATCAAATAGATATATTTCAGCATCTTTTGATAATGTTGCAGCTATTGCGAGTCTCTGAAGTTCTCCTCCACTCAGTTTTTTAACCTGCTTTTCAAGCATGTCCTCAAGTGCGAAAGGGGTCATTATTTCACTTTCAAATATTTTGCTGCCGTAGCTTGGTGCATTCATATATAAAAAGTCACTGACACTTCCTTCAAAGTCACTTACCAGGTACTGTGGTTTATATGCTATAGTGACCTCATCATCAACTTCTCCGGTACTTGGTTTCTCAGCTCCGGCAAGCATTTTGGCAAATGTGGTTTTACCGATACCGTTTGATCCGAATGCAGTTACTATCTCATCATAAAAAATATCTCCACTGTCTGCTGTGAGAGAAAATCCGTCATATTCCTTTGATAAATCTGTGTAACTGGCAATTGTTTCTCCTTCATCTTCGGGGGTTGGCGGTCTTATTGTAAATTCAATTGGATTTCTTCTAATTCTAACATTTTCCTCTCTTAAAAATCCATTTATATATGCATTGATTCCAAGTCTAACTCCTTTTCTTCCGGATACAACACCATATCCTCCGGGACTGCCGTATAATATATGGATATTATCAGAAAGAGCATCCAATGTGGCGAGGTCGTGTTCAATAACAAGCACGCTTTTACCTTCATCGGCCAGTGATCTGATTACTTTAACCGCATTTAACCTTTGTGATACATCCAGCCAGGATGTCGGTTCATCAAAGTAATAAAAATCACCTTCTCTAAGTACAGTTGCAGCTATTGCAACTCTTTGAAGCTCACCCCCACTTAAGTTTTCCATTTCTCTATCCAGAACATTTTTCAGCTGCAATTCTTCACATACATAATCCAGCTTGTCCCGTTCATTTACATTTTCAAGCAGCTGCTTAACTTTACCTTTAACAACTTTGGGGAGTTGATCAACCATTTGTGGCTTTAGAACAACTTTAATTTCACCGTTTGCAAGTTTTGAAAAGTAATTCTGTAGTGCTGAACCTTTGTAATATTCAATTACATTATCCCAATCCTTTTGGGGATTTTCATAATCTCCAAAGTTTGGAATTAAATTTCCGGATAAAATATTCATTATTGTTGATTTACCAATACCGTTTGGTCCAAGCAATCCTAAAACACTTCCTTCTTCAAGAACAGGAAGTCCGAACAGTTCAAATTGATTCTGTCCAAATCTATGAATAGGCTCTCCAATTGCTTCGGGCAAATTAATAATGCTTATTGCATCGAACGGGCATCGGTTAGTACAGATTCCACATCCTTCACACAATTGCTCTGAAATCAACGGTTTTTTACTGTCTTCGTCTATAACAATCGTGTCTTCATCCATTCTAACTCCCGGACAATAGCTGATACATAAATAATCACATTTTTTTGGCTGACATTTGTTTTTGTCAAGTATTGAAATACGGCTCATTATTATCTTCCTTTTTTAATATGTCAATAAATAA
This sequence comes from uncultured Methanobrevibacter sp., assembly GCA_902796575.1. Classification (GTDB taxonomy): domain Archaea; phylum Methanobacteriota; class Methanobacteria; order Methanobacteriales; family Methanobacteriaceae; genus Methanocatella. The sequence goes on from CADBPS010000088.1 coordinate 8,789, forward strand.
GTATATATCTATTTTAGCTGACATGGTTATTATTTGTAGTGGATTTTCGGTTAATTAATTAAATGGTGCATTAACTTAATACTGATAGTACACATAGATATAAATGAAATGAACAGTGAAAGGTTGATGTTATTTTGAAACAGGTTATGGTTGTAAGAACAGATTTAAAAATGGGCAAGGGTAAAATCGCTGCTCAATGTTGTCACGGGTCGATTGGAGCCTATAAAAATGCTTCTGATAGCAAAATCAAAAAATGGGAAAACGAAGCTTATGCTAAAGTTATTTGCAAGGTTTCCTCTGTTGAAGAATTATTGGAACTTAAAAAGGAAGCTGAAAAAAATAATATTTCCAATTTTCTTGTTGTTGATGCCGGAAGAACCCAAATACCTTCATCTACAGTTACAGTTTTAGGTTTGGGGCCTGAAGAAGATGAGGTTATGGATAAAGTAACTGGGGATTTAAAATTATTGTAAATTTTTTGTGGTGATTGTTTATTATAAAACAGGTTGTTAAAATTGGGGGCAGTCTCTTTCCAAAGTATGCTATTGAACTGGCTGACAGGCTAAACAATACTGGTTCTTTAATTATTTTAGGGGGCGGTGAGTTTGCTAACCTGATACGTAAGTATGATGGTGAAATGGGCTTTTCATCAGAAGTTACCCATTATGCTGCAATAGATTGTATGGATATTTTAGCTAGACTTGTCAATGATAAAGTCAAATCAGCTGAATTGGTTTTTTCTATTGGGGAAGCTCAAAAAGTATCATCTGAAGGTTTAACTCCAATTCTAATCGTTTCAAAAATTTTAAAAGATAATGATCCCTTTGAATCTTCATGGGATGTTACATCAGATTCAATTGCAGCTTATGTTGCACGCCTGTTAAATGCAAAGTTATTAATAGTAACAAATGTAAATGGTATATATACCCGAGAACCAAGTGAAGAAGGTTCTGAATTTATCAGTAAAATTGATGCAAAAAAACTGCTAACTTTTGAAGAATCATCAATTGATTTAATGTTACCTTCTCTTTTAATTGAATTCGGGACTATTTGTTATGTTGTAAATGGAATGTATCCTGAAAGGGTTTTATCTCTTATTGATGATAATATAAATGATTACAATTTCGATTACAC
>CADBPS010000089.1 GCA_902796575.1 uncultured Methanobrevibacter sp.
AAAAGAAAATTAAGATTAAACACATAATATAAACAAAAATAACACTATATCGGACATTATTTTTCAGTATGAAATAGGACAGTGCCAGGTTTTTTATTTTTTCATTAATTTAATTATAATTACTCTCTTTTTATCCCACACAAATAATATTATTTTTAAATTTAAGAAACAAAACTTTTTCACAACAGAACATTGCAATTTCATTAAGATATTTCCAAAACATTTAGGTTACACCCCGTCAACAAGTTTTCCATCCAAAACTTTCACAATTCTATCTGCAAGCTTGGCAATATGTGTATCATGAGTAACAATTATCAATGTTACATTATGATTATTGTGTAAATTAATTAGAAGGTCGAGAATTTTAGCACTTGTCTTTGAGTCCAATGATCCTGTTGGTTCATCCGCCAATATTATTGAAGGGTCATTGGCAAGGGCCCGGGCAATTGCCACCCTCTGCCTCTCGCCACCAGATAATTTGGAAGGAAGTTGAAATGCCTTATCCTTAAGACCGACATCACCCAATAAACTTAATGCTTTCAAACGCATTTCTTTATTGGATAAATTTGATGTAAACATTGGAATTTCGATATTTTCAACAACAGACAAATTTGGAATCAGATTATGCAGCTGAAATACAAAACCTATTTTTTGGGATCTGAACTCATTCAGCTTTTTGCTGGAGGTCAAATCATATCCTGCAACTTTAATTGAACCAGAATCCGGTAAATCAAGAGCTCCCAGCATATTAAGCAAAGTGGATTTGCCTGAACCTGAAGGACCTATGATGGAAACAAATTCTCCTTCTTTAATTGATAAATCAATGCCATTTAAAGCTTTAATATGTCCTTTTTCATAAGATTTGACTAAATTATTAATTTCAACAATATCAGACATGAAATCACCTCATTCATATCTTAATGCTTCAGTAGGAGGTAATTTAACCGCTTTAACAGCAGGATATAATCCCCCAATAATTCCAACAGCAACAGCTATTCCAAAGGCCTGAATGAATATTTCCGGAGTGAACAATGGTGAAAGACCAATCATAGGACATAATGTCAGACAGACAGCAACTCCAACAGCAGATCCGATGACTGCAGATATAACTGTAATAACCAATGATTCGCCAACAATCATAGCCAATATTCTTCTATTTGACCATCCCACTGCTTTTAAAACACCGATTTCACGGGTTCGCTCAAAAATTGACATCAGCATTGTGTTAATAATCCCTAAACCCCCAACAACAATAGCAAGAAGAGAAATACCCCACGATGCTGCCTGAAGCATATTTAACATGTCCCCCATCTGTTTCATTTCCATAACTGAAGATACTGTTGTAATGTCATCCCCATATAACGAATCAATTCTGTCAGCGACCTTCTGTGGGTCAGCACCCTTATCGACTTTGACATAAATGTTTGAAATACTGTCATACTCATTCATCAAATCATTAACCGTGTTGATTGAGGTGAAAACAGCACCGGTCATACTTGAATCCCCTGATTCAAAAATGCCTACAACATCAAAATCCTCACCGTCAACCTTCAGTGAATCTCCAACTGATAAATCGTTGTCTTCAGCATAGATTTTACCCAAAATCACTTCCGATGAATTATCCTTAAACATTCTACCACTGGTCATTGAAATATCAGCTAAATTAGCCCCATTGGGATCAAGACCCACCAGAGTACCCATATAGCTGTCACCGACAGATGTTAAAACAACATAAATTGGATAAGCCTTATCCACACCACTGACATTAGCTATTTTATTTGTCCAGTTGGCACTTATCAGATTAGTGCCGTACGCCGAATCACCGGTTTTCTTGCCTGAAATCGAAAAATCAGCACCTCCAGCATGAATTGTATCTTCAAAACTGGATATTAAACCATTCGTAATGCCTCCAAGAGCCACAATAACAATAATACCAATACAAATCCCAACAATTGATAATATTGCACTGTTTTTTCTTCTAAAAGGATTTTTAACAATGAATTTTAAAAATGACATAGGTTTATATTTGAACATAAAATACATAAGTAACTTTCCCAAAAAGTAAACAGTATGCAGAAAAGGGATAGTGAAATTCAATATAAAGAGATATTAACTGAAAATATTGATAAAATACACACAACAGAAATGGGTGCTGAAAGAATATCAAGAAACCTTGAGATTACTGATGATGCAGTTGAATACTGCAAATCAAAAATCCTTAAAAAAGAATCAGAAGTTATAAGAAAAGGAAAAAACTATTATGTGGATGTTGATGACTCCATAATCACAGTTAACGCATCAAGCTATACAATTATTACAGCACACAAGAAATAATAAAAAAAAGTGGGAATTAATAATTCCCATAAATAAATTACTGATTAACTGTCACAGTGTTGGCTATTGAAAGCGTGTTCTGGTTTGAATCAGTGTACATTGAAGTAATGATATATTGACCTACAGGCAAGTTTATTTTCAGCTTAGCACATCCCTCATCATCAGTTGTACGAGGATAAAATACACCGTTAATGTTAAATGTAACACTCTGGCCAGGATATCTGGCGCCTGTACCGTCGACCAGATATAAAATAAATGAAGCTTCTTCATCGAATTTTTTAACTACATCACGGGCAGACATGGTGGAGAGAACTTTAACATTATTTGAAACTCTAAGACCATCATATTCAGCAGTAACAATGTAATCTTTAGGAGGTAACTTAATATTAAATGATGCTACACCATCATCATTGGTTGTTCTGTAGTAGAATCTTCCATTAATGTTAAATTTAACCTGAACACCAGCTAAAGGACCTGCACCATCACCGTTGCAAAGTTTAACTGTGTAATTAGTATCATTACAATAATATTTTGTTATGTCTTTATTTTCTGAAAAGATAGTTAAAACTTTAATATTATTTGCAATGCTGTCCCCATTAGGATTCATAGCGGTTAAAATATAATCACCTGGAATAAGATTAATATTAAAAATAGCCTGACCTTGATCATCAGCAATTCTTCTGCCATAAATTTTTCCATTAATATTGAAATTAACCAACTCTCCTTTTCCTAAATAAGAACCGTCAGATTTTAAAAAGGTAGCATGATACTGAGTACCGTTCTTATAATACTTGACGATATCAGAACCGGAAATAGTTGATTTGATAACAACAGTGTTTGTTGTAGAGACAGGCAGTAAATTATCATTACCAACAAAATATGAAACAATTTCATAAGTACCTGAAGGCAATTTGCTTAAGGAAATAGGATTAGTCTGACCATTATCCTTAGTTGTTCTTGTATATGTATTTTTAATTATTATTTTAACAGTTGCACCAGATATTGGATTATTATTCATGTCCGTTAAAGTAGCAGCAAATCCTTTATTAGCTCCAAAGAACATTGTAATATCTTCACCAGTGATTTTAGTATTATTTTCACCATTTGTGAAAACTACAACATCATTGGATTTGCTTGATTTTGCATAATTATCTTTACCATCAAAAACAGCATTGATAGTGTAATGTCCGGCAGATAAACCTGGAACGGTATATGAAACCTGACCCTTACTATCAGTAGTTAGTGAAGAAGTTTGTCCGTTGAAGACTACTTTTATAATCTGATTAGACAAAGCTTTACCATTTTTATCCTTTAGTGTAGCAACGTAAGTTCCCCTTTCATTAGGGAATAACAAAACATCACTAGCTGAAATTGTAGTGTTAACAATAGCATTTATAACTCTAACTGATTTTGAAGCACCGAAATTAGAACTGGAAACACTAACATCAACCTGGCCAGCAGGTCCGACATATTTGGATTTTCCAATGTTTTCTGTAAGCACAACATTTGAAGGATCAAAGTTAGGCGATGCGATAACAGTGTATAACGGCATTTTACCATTTAAATTAGTTAAACTGTTTGATTTGAATCTTGCAATTTCAGTACTTTCACCCTGTTTGATTTCAGAAGGAATTGTTAAGTCAAGAACAACCCAAGTATTAATGTTGGAAACACTGTAGCCATTAATATTGCTTTGAGCTACTTTACCCTGTGAATTCCAGTAATTGTATTCTAAACTGTTGATTGAACTTTGGTAACATTCAATATCAGAACCTGTTTTAGTTGCACGATTATTTTTGAAGATATTATAATTACCTACGAAAGCAGATTTTTCTAAAAAGATTGCACCCCCATAAATCGCATTATTAGTATCATATAAAGATCCCTGTGTATTGAAAGCAGAGTTTTGAGTATAAACAGCTCCCCCACTCTGGGAAGCCCTGTTATTTGAAAAATAATTATGACCCGTTAAAATTAACTCATTGACGTTATTTGCTCTTATTGCACCACCAGTATTTGATGCAGTGTTAGAATCAAAAACATTTTCCCCTAATAAATCAACACGAGTGGAATCTACAAAAAGCATAGCACCACCATCAGGAGCACTATTAGAATTAAATGAGTTAACACCACCAATATGTGCATTATTATTAGCTGAATAAATTGCACCACCCGGACCAATAGCACCATTTGCTGTGAAAATATTATGTCCATCGATATTTAACTGACTTGCATATGAATAGATAGCACCTCCAACATTTGAACCCGCAATACTCTGACCACTGTAATAGTCAGCTCTGTTGGATAAAAATGTATTTTCACCATTTATATTAAGAACAGTTGATTGTTCATTGGAAATAGCTCCACCCATACATGCAACATTACTGGAAAACTCATTTTTTCCACTTATGGTAAAAGAGGATCTATCAATACTGTTATCAATAGCACCTCCCCTGTAAGCCCTATTTGATTTGAAAGTATTCACTCCACTTAAATAGAATGTAGCATTTTCATTGTTGATACAACCACCTTTACTGCGCTCATAAACACCCCTATTATCAGAGAAAGTATTTGTTCCAGAAACATTTGCAATCGCTTGGTGATTGAATATTGCTCCACCATCAGCCTTTGCTTGATTATTGGTAAAAATGTTTTCACCAGTAATTTGTAAATATGAATTATCAAAGGCATTCATTATTGCACCACCTTTACCTTCGTCGATAGGTATGGCTGCAGTTCCATCATAATTTGCAGAATTTGAACTGAAAGTATTTTTACCAGAAATATATAATTGAGAACCTCCACCGTTTGTGATAGCACCACCATCTTGCCAAACACGATTATTAGAGAAAACATTTGTTCCAGAAATACTGGTAAATGCGTGTTTATCACAAGAAATAGCTCCACCATCACGAGCATAATTGTTTTTAAATTCACAATTTACAATATAAAGTGTCCCCATATTTAAAATGGCACCACCATCGAATTCACGAGTGAGTGATGAGGGTAAATTACCATTAACTAATTTTAAATTATTGAGCGTTAACTTACCACCGGGCAATATTTGAAAAATTCTGCCCATACTATTAGCATTGATAGTGTGTCCATTACCTTCAATGGAAATATTTTTTCCATCATAAATTATAATCTCTGAGTCACTAGAACTTCGTGTAATATCACCAGATAAACTTATATTATTTGATTGATACATTGCATTTTTTATACTACTAAAATCTCCCCCACCAACATCTGTTGAAACAACTTCTTCATCAACTACGGGAGTTTCAATTGATGCATCTTCAGATTCCATATCAACAGCACTAACAGCTGATACGAAAATCATTAATGAAAGGATACAAAGCAAAGAAATAATAAATTTTTTATTCTTCATAATCTAACCTCTTTTCATTTAGTATAAACAATCAAGGCCATAATTAATGTTAATCCAAAAAATCGGTCCAAATTACATATTTAAAAAATTTTCTGGAAAATACATAAAATAATTAGATAACCTTAGTTAAAACACAGTAATTGTAACAGACATATTTATATTGTTAATACAATTGCTAACATCTGAACAACACCGATGAAATATATATATGAAAAACAAAATATTTAAAAGATTTGTCAAATCATAGCTGAAACTTTTTAATTATCTTCAACAGGCATTATTTCTAAGAATACAAAGAAGGTTAAAAATAACAAAAATAAAACTCAAATCAAACTATCAATTAAATGCCAACTATAGAATTTTAAATCTAAAATTAAGAATAGGTTACATTGTAAATGTAATACCCATTCTCTTCATAAATTTTATCAAAAGTAATATTATTATTGGAAAACAAATCTAAATCCTCAGGAGATGCAATATAACTTACATTCAGTTTTTCCAAATCATTTATATTAAGGTAAATATGAATAATATCTGGAGAATACAACCCAAAATTCGTTTTCGTGTCATTTTGCAAAATAATACAAATATGAGCATATCTATTATATACATCTGTATATTCATTATTCGGATCCAAACTTTGCCATCTATCCAAATCAGGGTAAGTGTTAATTGAATTTATAGTTTTAGCCCCCACAGGAATTAATGAATTAAGATACATATCTTGAACAATCCAAAGCCCATTGGGGTCATTTTCAACTATTTTGCTAACTTCATGAATATATTCTGAGTTGTAAACAACATCAACACCATTATCAATTGGATTAACTAATGCACCAGTTAAAAAAGATAATACCATAATTGCAATTAAAAAAACATTCTTTCCTTTTTTTGAAGAGGATAAAAATATTATTGAAAAGAAAATTGAGTAAAAAATAAACAACAAAACAAGCATCCATGTCTGATAATAATCCCCATATGAGAACCATGATAAATAAACCACAGCAATTGATAACAAAATTGAAAATACAATGAACAATTTTTCATATCTCAATTTTTTTAAACTGGATATTGAACGTATCAACATTAAACATCCAATAAATCCAATAACACAAAACAGTCGGGCATTTCTCACATGACCTCTTAATGTAATATCAATAAGAAAATCCGGAAGGACAACAATATAAAATACAACAAAAATAAGATAAAGTGCCAACAATCCACACAATAACTTATCTTTGGTTTTTTGATAGAAAAGAACTATGAACGATAATATCAGTGGAATCGGGAAGAAATCACAGAAAGTTGAAACTTCAACAACATTTGATGAAATTCCATCCGGCATAATAGAAAAAAATATTGAAGGAACATAGTTGAGGAAATAAGACAATTCACCCATTCCATTAAAAATTTCATTAGCTGGATACACAGTATTCATTAAAATTTTAATAGTATCCATCGAATTAAAAAATATATGAATCAGTAATACTGAAACCAAAAGCAATGACACAACAGCTATTATTAAATCATTCTTATTGAATGTGAAATTAGATTTATTCTTTAAAAATATCCAAATAGCCATAAAAGCAAACACATACGCAAAAGGTATTTGCCATGAAGGATACATTACCAGAATAAAACCTCCAACAGCAAAAGCCATTAACAAAAAGGAGACTAAACGTTTTTTATAATCATCAGTATTCATATAAAAATTTATAAATAGAACAACAATCTGCCCAAGTATTAGCTGTTCAACCAATCCATTAATTGCAAACCACCATTGAACCAAAGGTGAAAAAGTAATAAGAAGTGCGTAAGAAAGTGCTAAAGTTTTATTTTTATTAGTAATCAACATACCAAATTCAAAGGAAATTAAAAATAAAACTATTAAACGTGAAACCCAGAAAAATGATAAACCTTGCCCCTGGTTTAAGAAAAGATAACCCCATAAAAATGGCTTTAAAACTATTCCTATATCCCATACAGGCTGACCATAAATTAAAAACATATCCGTAGCATTAGCTCTGACAATATCGCTGAAATAAGCAAAATCGTTACAGTATTGCGAAAAAGCCAGCATTGTATTTACATTAAACTCATCGGTACGAATCTGCCTTGAAACACCTAAAATTATATCATGCTTAAGCCCGAAAAAATTCAACTCATTAATTGATGATCCGTGAATCTGGAAAATAACACAAACAAAAACAACTAAAACAGACAAGACGATTCTGTACTTGTATATAAAACTTAAAGTCCTATTTTTTAATGTCTCATCCGATAAAACATACAATATAACTGTAAAAATTATTACCAGTAATAAAAAGTGTTTAAATGAAAAATAATTCAAAAAACTTGAAAGAGAAAATCCGCTCACCAAAGCAGAGTGTTCAACGAAAATAATAAAACTTTCAATTGAAAATGAAACAATTAATGCAATAATAAACTGCAACATCACACTTCTTCTATCAATATACATAACATATTATATATTCATTCCCATTATTAAACATAACAACTGTCCTATGGGGACTGTCAACAGGAATGTTGGTAAATACCATAAATTGCTCAAACATTTTTTTTAAACTAAAAAAGAAACCACATAATTTAATAAAATAAAAACAGTAATAAAAATTGAACAAAATAAATAAAATAAAATAAAATCCCTTATTATAAATAAAACAAAAAAATCCGTTATATCTAATGATTTAAAGTGAAATGATGATGGTTTTAGAAAATTTCTGATTATAAAAGAACTGAAAAAAACATATTAAATTAAATCAAAAAATCTTCCTTAAAATATTTGATTCAGACAACCGATTGACAGTGTTTACGATTTTTTAATTTTTTCTCTTTTTCTTTTTGATTTTTTATTAAACAATTGCCTCGATGGCATATTTGATTAATTATGCCATTTAATATACGAAATTTCCTTTTTTGACCTTTGGGCATGGTTGCTCTGAAATATCCTTCTGTTTTATTGTTAGTACTGTCTAATTTATCTTTGTATGGTTTTTCTAGGTAATATATGTATGATTTATAGTTTGGAAAGAAATTTTCTTCAATATATTCTCTTATGAAATCTGGAAAATTTATCATATTTGCTTTTATAAGTTTAATATAGGAATTTGCTTTTTCAAAGCTGTTTTCTTTAAATAAATAGTATATTAATTGTAATATGTATCCTATTTCTTTTTTTATTGGTTTTAATTTTTCTTTTACTTTTTTGTCGATGAATGATTTTAGTTTATTTTTATAGGTTTTTTTCAGTTTAGCTTTAATTTTTTTTGTATTTATTAATTTCATCGTGTACTCTTTTGTTTAAGTTTAATTTAAAGTGAAATATGCAATATTGGTGTCTTTTGAACTTTAATTTTTTCATTACTTTATCAATGTCGTCAAGTTGGTGAATTTTGATTCATAATTTTTTCTCCTTTATTTTACGTTATTTTATGTTTATTATGTTGGTTGATA
>CADBPS010000090.1 GCA_902796575.1 uncultured Methanobrevibacter sp.
AATTTAATTCAAGGAAAACAGAACAATAAAGAAGATATTGTGGATTTCTGTGAAAGTATATCAACTACACATCAATTAAAGCTTGATATGACCATAAAGTAGGTTCCAGCATCAAAATTAATTTTGGCGGACACCCGATTATATATAAAAAAGAAGGAATAGTAATGAATGAAGTTGTTTTGCTAGAATTTTTGAATTTGTACTATTTGCAGTTTTAAAAGCTTTTTAATAGCGATGAATCGGATAGTATACTGTAAAAGTTAAAAGTAGTAAATATTTTGTATAGATGCAGGCAAAATCCAAATTTCAAAGCTTTTTAATGCTTATTATGTTGATTTGATTATTTAAATTAAATTTTGAATATTACATTCCTGTTTTTTTCACAAAGTCACAGTTTGAAAATATTTATTATGAATGAAAATAATACGTTAAAATAAGAATTCGTTACAAGGTGTGATTATGGTTTTCACTATTGATGATATTAAAAGTAGAGTCATTCCAATTGTAATTAAGTATGGCATTAATACTTTCAGTCTTTTTGGATCTTATGCTCGTGATGAGGCCACTGAAAATAGTGATTTGGATTTTGTAATGGATAAAGGTGATTTAAAAGGCCTTCAATATGTTTCTTTAGTTCAAGATTTAGAAAATGAATTTGATTGTCATGTTGATGTAATCAGCAAGGGAAGTTCAAATAAACAATTTCTTGAGGCAGTTAGTAATGAGGAGGTTCTTTTATATGAACGAAAAAGATAAACGTTGTGCTGAAACCAATTGACTATTGTAACCGCATTAATGATTACTTGAATCGATTAATGATGATAAGGAAATTTATATGTCTGATAGTCTATACAAGGACGCTTGTGCATTAGTTATTATTCAAATGGGCGAATTTGCAAATAGGTTTTCAGATGAATTCCTTGAAAAGTATAATGAAATTGAATGGAGCCAATTAATTGGTTTGAGGAATGTAACTGCCCATAATTATGAAAATATTGTTGATGATATAATTTGGGAAATTATTCATGAAGATGTTCTGAAATTAAAGAATATTTGGAAAAAAATTCTTTATGATTAAATTGTTATTTTGGCACATTCTCTAGTTAAAAGTAATAAATATTATGTATAATATACTGGCAACAGCTTTTTTAATACTTATTTTGATGTTAAATTTGGTTTGGATAATTATTTATTTAATTATTTATAATAATACCTACTATATGATTACAAAATTAGAAATCTCCCAAAAATATAATTTTTCTACTTTAATATATTTGAGTTATTTTATAATAGATTTTGATAAAAAAATAGCATTTTTTGATAGTAGGGTTCCAATATGGGTTGATGAGTTTGATGAAGATTCTCTTAATTTTTTTTCATTTGAGGATAATTTTAAGGTTTTTTTAGAATTTTCAAATGATTTTTCTAATAATAAGTGTGCTTTAAATGCTGAAAAATAAATAATTTTCAGAAAAATTTTAATAAACTTCATTTGTTTGATACTCATAAACAGTGTGAAACAATTAATATATTTGATAATTTTGATAAATTAAGTGAAATTAAAATCACAATACATAAAGATGATAGTAGAAATGAAAAATATCGGATTATTAATGAATATCCTATAAATGGATTGAATTTGGGAAAATACTAAAAAATTTATTGGGGGTTTGATTTATTAAATATTAAAAATTTAAAATATCTTGTTACAGAACTTTATTTCAATATAAAACGCGATGGTGTTTACTTAAATGATGAGAAATTAAAGTTAACTAAATTTAATTATTATTATCAAGATTTTACAATACATAGACCATCTTGTTTTTCAATTGATTTTAATAAGAAAACAATTTGTAATTTAACAAAAGTCAATCGTGAAAATTATCATAATAAGTAGAAAATGAAATTTTATTTAAAATAACGGATTTAATTGAAAAATATGCTGTTTATAAATGGTATCGTCCAGAATTTTTGTTTAATAATATTGAAGATAGTAGTATATCCAGCTATGATGGTATGGATTGGGATATTGAATTAATATTTGATGATAAATATATTTTGCATTTAGGGGGATGGGAATACCCTGACAATTACATTAAATTTGGTCAGGAATTATTCAAATTAATGAATGTGGATTTATTACATGTTGCTGATGTTTTAATAGATGAATAGTATCTGAATATATTATTTTCAATATAGTTTTACTATTTTTTACAACTCTATTCGTGTTTTTTCATACATTTGCAGTTGGCAAATGTTTATTATTGATGAGATTAATATATCAATTATATTTTTATATATTTCATTGAACCAATATTTGGAAGTATGTTTTTTTCAAAGTACTTGCAGTTGTATTTTAATCATCATATTAATCGGTGAACATCATGTTTAAAGTTTTTATTAGTAGTAATCAGACAGAATTTGAAAAAGAACGCCAATTCATCAAGAAAGAATTTGAAGTAGATTATTTTCTAAAATCATTTTTCAAAGTTTTCCTTTTTGAAGATTCCCCCTCTTTTGGATTGTCTCCTGAGACAACATACTTTGAAGAAGTTAGAAAATCGGATGTTTACATTGGTTTGATTGGATCTGACTATGGAACCATTAAAGAAAATGGATTATCTCCAACTGAAGAGGAATATGATGAATTTCATGCATCTAATCCCAATTCATTTTTCTATATCAAAAATGTTGATAAAAGAGATGCTGAAAGTGAAAGGTTCATCTTAAAAATCCAGCCTGATAATAAATACTCTTTTTTGACACTAATCAAGATTTGATTGATGAAATCAAGAAAAGTCTAGTAAAATATATTGAAAGAGGACAAAAAGAAATGATAACTTCGACAAAAAACTCATTTTAAACTCTTCAATCGAGGATGTTGACGATGAGGCATATGAATTGTTTTTCGATTTATTAAAAGATGATGATTCCTACACTAAACTAAAAGATATGGATGATAAATCATATCCGTTGGAAAGGATAGGTGCAGGCGAAATAGTTAATGGTGTTTTTCATTTAAACATTGCTGGAGCATTATTCTTCGCCGGTGATGTCAACAAATTTTTACCTCATGAGATAAAGATGGTGAGATTTAAAGGAATCACTAAATTCGATGCTATCGATCGGTTAGATTTTAAAGGTTCGCTTCTAATGGGAATCAGTGAATTTGAAAGATTTTTTAGAAGAAATACAAGTTCGGATTTATCATTGATGGAATGAATCGTGTCAATATTGACGAATACCCAATAAAAGCAATTCGTGAAGGTTTCATTAATGCCCTTGCACATCGAAACTACGAAAGGTCATCAAGCTTCGTAGAATTCTACATATTCAATGACCGCATTGAAATAATAAGTCCCGGAAAGTTAAAATATCCATTAACCATTGAAGACATTAAAAATGATGAAGGAATCGGCCATAGAAATGAAAGGATATGTGACATGTTCTATAAGACCAATTATATGGAACATATTGGTAGAGGAATCTCTCAAATGATTGATGAGATGAAGAAATCTGGTTTGGAAGAACCGGAATTTAGTGAGGGAAATGATTCATTTAAAGTAGTGTTTAAAGGAAATGGTGGAAAGATATCTCATCATGAAAATAGTGAAAATATTATTAATTTAAAAGATTTGGGATTAAATCAACGTCAAATTATTATCTTAACTGAAATAATAAACAATAATGTTTCCATGACATGATGACCATATTAAAATGTTCAATACATCAAAACCAACTGCTGAGAGAGATTTTAGAAAATTGGCTAAACTCAATCTGGTTAAAAAGAGTATAGTGAATAGGAAAGTTCAATTCTCATCACCAGATTATTAAAATGATGGACTTCATCAATTTTTGATGGACTTTTTGATGGACTTTTAATTAAAGAATCAATTAATTATTTACCATATTTTTCATAATCATTCTCATTTAATGGATCGTATTTTTAATATAATTGGTAGTTAACTGATTTTGATGGACTTTATTCACCCAATGATGTAGTTCAATTTTTCGAGGATTGCTAATTTCCATTATGTTTCAAGAGGATAATTGAGTATGGCTGCGAGTTTTTTAAAGACAAAATCTAGTGTGAATGAGAAGATATCGTTTCATTTGATTATTTTTATCTTTTCATTATCTTTTTTCATTTTATTCTATTATTAATCTTATTTTACTCAGGTTTATCCATTTTTCTATTTATTTTATAGGGTTGATTTTGTTTTCTTGAACAGCAGATTCAGTGTTCTTGAAAATTAATTTATATGCAATGAAGTGGAACATTATATTGTCGGAACTAAAAGTAGTAACTATTTTGTATAGTATACGGGCAATATTACAATCAAAAATAAGTTAAATTTAAAATCCATAACAAATATAGAAAGCATTTATGATTAAAATCAGATATGCCAATACATTTTTTAAAAGACTGATGGGATTAATGTTTAAAAAAGACATTGATTATGGATTGCTGTTTGAATTAAAATACGGATCAAGTATTCATACCGGTTTTATGCGTTTTACAATTGATGCATATTTTCTGGATGAAAATAAAAAAGTTTATGATAAAAAAACATTAAAGCCATGGAGATTTTATAAACCAATTAAAAAAGGAAAATACATATTGGAAACAAAGAAAAACATGATAAATTTAAAAATAGGTGATGAATTTAAGAATTAAATAAATTCTAAAATATCAAACGGATTTTCAAAAATTTGAATATCATCAATAGAAGACAGTTTTTCAGTATTTCTAATATCAATGTCCCTCATGTAAATTGTAATAATCTTACCTTCGCAAATAGCATTATAAGGACAGCTGTTCCTACAAAGTCCACATCCGACACATTTTGTTAAATCAATCTCATCATGAGGAATAATAGCACCTTCAGGACAGGTTACAGCCGCAATACATTCATCACAATTTTGACACTTACTCATCTCCATTTTTGAAGGTAGAACAGTGTCGACTGGTCCAGGATGAATGTCAACAGGAACCATAAATGTTTTAACAGCACCTTTACCTGCCTGTGCAACGGCATTTGTCACAAGCGTATCAGCTATTCCATTAACAATTTTTGCAACTGTATTGGCCGTTGCCGGAGATACTATCAGCAAATCATACTTGCCAATTGAAAGTCTGCCGGTTATAGGATATGAGAATTTTTGATTTGAATCTGTTGCAAGCTCACGATATTTACCTCCAGTTAAGCGGACAACACAGTCGTAAAGCCCGTACATTTTTAATACTTCTTCAGCAGCACCAGAGATAAAAACTGTAACTTCATGATTTTTAGCTAATTTCTCAGCTACCTGAACAGATTCATTTAGTAAATGACCAGCTCCGGTGAAAGCAAACCCGATTCTCATATTAATCTATAATTCATGATATGAATAAGCATCCTTATTGGAAAATGCATAATCCAGTACAGTGTAGTGATTCATAAATTCTGCAACTTCATCTGCGATAGTTTCCTTATCAACAGCAACACGCTTTATGAACTCGGCAACTTCACCCATTTCTTTTTCTTTCAGTCCTCTTCTGGTAATTTCCTGAGTACCTATGCGTATACCTGACGGATTGTCACTATTGTCTCTGTCATCACCAGGCAACAGATTTTTATTTAATATAACATTATTATCAGCCAAATCCTTAGCAATGTCCGAAGCAGATCTGATGCTTGACAAGTCAACAGCTATCTGATGGGATTTCGTGAAACCCTGATCTTCACATAAAACATCAAAGCCCAATTCATACATTGCCTGGCCTAAAGCCTGAGCATTCTTAATGGTTTGTTTTGCATAATCTTCACCGAACTCCAACATTTCAGCGGTAGCAACACCTAAACCAAGTAAATGATGCAAATGATGGTTACTTACAACACCCGGGAAAACAGCATTATCAATAATCTCTTCATTTTCCTTATGTGAAAGAATAATACCTCCCTGCGGACCGGGAAATGTCTTGTGAGTACTTCCCATCATCAAATCGGCACCTTCTTTTAAAGGTTGCTGGAACTGTCCGCCTGCAATAAGACCTAAAACATGAGCACCATCATACATTACTGTAGCTCCAACTTCATCAGCAGCTTCACGGGCTTCTTTAACAGGATGAGGGAATAAAAATAAGCTTCCACCAAATAAAATTATTTTAGGTTTTTCTTCCAATATTTTTTTATTCATTGCATCTATGTCAATATTCATTATATTTTTATCAAGAGGATGGAAAACCGTTTTAAGACCATGAATACCTGCAGCACTAACATCCGCATGACTAATATGTCCTCCAGATGGAACTTCCAATGCCATTACCTTATCACCAGGATTAGAAAATCCAAAAAATGCTGCTAGATTAGCAGTTACACCGGAAATAGGCTGGACATTAGCATAATCACAATCATAAACCTTGCATGAAAGTTTTTTTGTTATGTCCTCCACCTGATCAATATACTGACATCCTTCATAGAATCTTTCAAATGCCTGACCTTCAGCGTATCTGTGAGCAAAATCAGTAGCAACAGCTTCAGTTACTTCAACACTGGTAACATTTTCGGAAGCTATTAAATTAATGCTGTTTCTCATGTATTGAGTATGTTCACGGGCAATTTTTTCCAAATTTAAAATTTCATCATGATAATTAGTCATTTACCACACCTATAATTAATAAGATTACATTTTAAAATATAGCAATAATATAATATAATAGTTATGAATTTAACTGAAACTCAATATTCAACAAATTTCACACTCCTACATTTTCATTTTAAAAAAATATTATGAAGAGGATTTTTTTAACAATTACCCATATAAACCTTAAATCCCATTATTTTTAATTAATGCTTTATCAACATTGCAAATATCATCAAAAAAATTAATAAAGCAATAGAAACCACAATATCAAACAGGTGAAATGTTCTTTCATTTTTAAAAGGCAATATAGTCACCGACACTGAAAATTATAAAAATTTTTCTTCCCAATTTTTCCAATAACTTGACTTATCCACTACTTTTTTAAACTCTG
>CADBPS010000091.1 GCA_902796575.1 uncultured Methanobrevibacter sp.
AATAACTCTGATATTCGGTGGGTATTGCATACGTGCAGTACCTGCTGTGTCCGCTCCTCCATAGGAACACCAGTTGCAACAAAACATAACAATTTTTACATCATCAGCCATAGAGTTTTTCCTCCTCTATCAAATATTTATTTTTCGTTTCGAAAAGCAATGCTTTCCCAACGACAATTTTAGAATTTTTTAAAAAATTTTAAAACTGTTTTAATAAGGCAAATATTTAGGTATGCCTTAATTTCACAATTTATGTACTTTAATGAGCTAGCTCAGCATGACATTAACGTACTGGTTAATATATTGTATTAGTAATTAATATAAAGGTTACTTAGAAAATAAAGGCAAAAGGTTTATATAGTATAACAAATTCAGTGATTTTGATAAAACTCAAATCAAATTTTAAAACTTTTTACAAAAATAGAATAGTGGACAAAACATCCATTTAACAATAATTTAACAAAAGAAAAAAAAGATGGAATTACATTCCATCAACACTCATATCAATCATCATCTGAGTCTGCTCAGCTAATTCATCCGGAAGGCCGGTAATATCCATATTTAAGAATCCGCGAACAATCATAGATTCCGCATCATCCTCACTGATACCACGGGAAGTTAAATAATTAATTTCATCCTCACTTATCTTACCCACAGCAGCTTCATGAGACATCTCAAGATTAGCAGAACTGGCTTCAAGCTCAGGAACAGCATAAATAAAACTGTCATCAGATAAAACTAACCCGTGACATTCAAGATGTCCTTTGACTTCAGGAACAGTACCTGCCAAATGACCTCTGGAATAAATTTTAGATTCATCCTGTGAAACTGCTCTTGAAATAACTTCCCCTTTAGAATTAGGAGCATTAAGCAGAACTCTAGAACCGACATCAATGATAGAATCTTTTTTACCACCCTGAATAGACTGGAAAATAGCTCTGGAATTTTTACCATCACAATAAGCAGTAGGATATGACTGAATTGTGCTTACAGGACTGGTTAAAATATAGTTGTTAATATATGTTGAATCATCCATTAACTTAACACCTGTTCTTGGACGGACTTCAACCTGCTCAGCCCAGTTATGAACCATAGTAAAAGTAATTTTGGAACCTGGTTTTAGATACATCTCAGATACACCAACATGCATTGCAGAGGCAACATCGTCACCGGTAGCACAGCCTGTGATTAAGTGGAGTTCAGAATTCTCTTCAGCAATGATAACGTTATGAGCAGTTTGCATAACATCCTCATCACTGATGAACATACATGCCTGAACGGGCATTACTTCCTTAGTGCCCGGAAGGGATCGGACAAAATAACCGCTGGTAACTCCATTTTTTTGTTCATTAAGAGCAGTTTTAGCAGTATATTTATCAGCATCCGGTTTAACAACCTTCCAAAGATAGTCCTCAAGCCAATTATACTTTTCAAGAGCGATAGCCATATTCATAACTTCAATGGAATCAGACATTGAATTATTGGTAAAAACATTGGTCTGATCTACCTGTAAAAATGAACCTGAACGATTTTTCTCCTGAGTATCAACACCGACCTTTAATAATGTATCTTTGGTTTTCTTACTGACATCATCCAAATCATCCAATAAATCTAAAGCATTAACATCTTCATCAGTGAAGTTTTCAATAGTAATATCTGCACCAATAGCTGCTTTTTTATTTATAGCTTTTTCAGCATCACTGTAAACATTGCGCACACTCAACACATCCATTAAAACCATTTTTTCTAATATCTTCAAGAATTTCAGACGGATTTCCGGAACAGGAAATGACCCCATCCATTAATACATGAGCTTTGTCTGCAACGACAAAATTTAATATATAACCTAAATGAGTAATCAAAAGCCCACTTCTTTTTCTAGAACCCTGTTTTAAATCTTTATCAAGTAAGGTTCCGATTTCAGAGGCTAATAACTCAACATTTTCAATATCCACACCAGAATCCGGTTCATCAAACATAGTAAAATCAGGCATTTGAGCTAATAACTGCAAGATTTCAGATCTTTTAACTTCACCGCCAGAAAATCCGAAATTAACATCCCTGTCCAAAAATTCATCACTGAATTTTAATTGCTTGGCCAGTTTTTGCATTCTAGGATTTAATTCTTCAGACATGTCCTGATGAGATTCAATTTTAAGTAAATCCCTTACGGATACTCCCCTGATTGCAGGTGGCGATTGGAAACTAACACCAATACCTAGTTTAACACGTTCTGCAGTAGTCAATTCAGATATATCCTGACCTTTAAACTTGATACTTCCATTTACAATATTGTATTGAGGAAATCCTAAAATTGTTAAAAATAAAGTACTTTTACCGGCACCATTAGGTCCTAAAAGAACATGAGTCTCACCTTCATCAATGGAAAGATTAATATTTTTTAGAACTCTTTTGCCTCCAACTTCAACAGCCAAATTTTCAATTTCAAGCAACATAAAATCACCTAATAAAAACTTAATTAATGATTAATTATACTGAAAAAATGTAAAAAATAGAAAAAAAATAACCGAAAATAATTATTCAGTTACAATAATAAATTCACCGACTTTTTCAACTTTAGCGAAAGGTACCAATAATAAATCTCCATTTCTTTTAGCACCTTTAACATGAATGTTACGGTCAGCTTCAACACGAATTGCAATATCAACAATTTTACCGGTTTTCTCATTTACAATTAATTCATCTAAAACACCAAGTATACGAGCGTTATTTGTTGCAACCTGGTAATTTCTAATTTCACTCCATAATTTTTCTTCTCTTTTAGGAATTTGTTTGTTTTGCATTAAATCACCAAAAAATCTTTAACTATTTAATAAGTATGTGCACTCATTATATTTAAAAGTATAATTTATTAGCAATATTTGCATCCTGAAGTGTGTTAATATTAAAAGCAAGTTCCTGCTTTTTAAGGATTAATTGAGTTTCATCCTGAACCTTATTAATGCTTTTTAAAACATTAACACCAACTGGAACAAGACCATTGTACTCATATTCATATTTCAAATTCAAATCCTTGAAAATGCTTACAGGAATTAAGGTAGATAATGCCTCTTTATTATTTTCAAAGTAAGCAGATATTATAAAATCAATGCATTTTCCGCTGATAAAAGGTAAATCAGCATTAATAAAAAGTAAAGTATCCTCTTTTGAATTGGATTCAAAAATATCTAAAATTAAAGACAAATCATTTAGATAATTAACCCCAGGAGTTTCAAGAATTTCATAATCCAAATTATCGACATAATCTTTTGTTTTGGGAGTATGGGGACTTGTGGCAATAATTACCTTTTCGACCAGTTTAGATGCACTTAGATTATCAAGTACATATTTAATTAATGGTTTATCATGTAATTTGAAAAGAGGTTTTTCGACTGGAATTTTGAGTCTTGTTCCTCTACCTCCAGCCATTACAATTCCATAAATCATGACAAAACCATTAAGCGAATTTACCGCCTGCCATTTTCATACGATCTTTCAATATACATCTGCCACCCTGTTTACCTCCAATAGGAACCTTTGGAGTACCCATTGAATTCATACAACGAGCCATAATAGCAGAACCTAAAGCAAGACCATCCTCTACAAAAACAACGCTTTCAAATTTATCCTGAACAGCTTCCAGAATAAGTTCAGGTTTACGTCCGGTAATACCTGCCCTGCCGGTAATACCTAATGCAGAGCCTGGAATAATAACATTTTCATTAAATGCAACATCTAAAACACGGGTGACAATATTAGTACTTACATAATCAAGAGTGGAAAGTAAAGTACCTAAACCATCTTCATCAAAGAATTGTGCACCCAGTTCCATTAATTCAGGTAATTTATCACCATTAAAACCTACATCACAACCAATTAATGTAGTACCTGCTTTTTCAGCGGCTTCAGGATTAACTGGAACAGTTCCGAATCTGGAAACATCTTTAGGAACTTTGGTGATATTAATTAATTTATGTGCTTCCAATGCATTAGCTTCAGCTTTCTTCTTATTCGCCTTTTTAGCAGCTTTTTCATCATACAAATCAATAGCTGCTCCATTTTTCTTGTCAATTTTTCCGGAACCACGAGCTAAAGCATCACTTACAACACCTGCCAAACCTAAAAAGTTACCGACAGTATTAGCATAAGGTTCGTTATCATTAACAATACGGCCAGCTAATGTAGAACCGAAGTCGAGAGAAACACAAGGATTCCTATAATCTACTTCTGTCCATTTTGCACCTAATTTAATACCTGCAGTTACAAGTTCTCCTTCCATCTCATTTGCAACAGTTTCTTTACCTTCAGGAGGAACTACACTAACAACAGCCCCATCAAAAAGAATATTTTCTAAAAGAGAATGTTTCTGCAGTCTTTCAGGAAGCTGGGAAATACCCATTGCAGGAGACATTTTACGTGGCGGAATATCAGCTTCAAGACAGCCGTCAGCAAGAGCAATAATCAATTGACCAGCTTCTTCAGCAGTTGCAAATCCAGCAGTTACACCAGTAGATCTGACAACAAAGTCTAAATCTTCATCCTTATCAACACCGCATTTTTTAAGTGCTTCTAAAACAGTATCACGAATAAGTTCTGTTACAGCTTCCTTAGAAAGTTCAATACCCCAAACAGTTTTACCAAAAACTTCTTCATTAGCTTTAGGCTGTCTGATATCACGGGTCATTTTAACAGTTTTGTTTAATAAATAAGACTCGCTAGTGTTTAAATTAGTAGCCATGACAATACATTTGGTAGTAGTGTTACCTAATTCAACAGAAGCAGTTACATAAAAAACATCCGGTTTCTTAACAACACCCGGACTAGCAGGACCTGCCCTTTGAGCTCTTAAAACATCAAGATTTCCTTCCTTAGAATGAGCAATAATAGGCTTTGGACCTTTATTAAAAATTTTGCTTAAAAAAGACATTATTCAACCTCTCCAAATTAAAGTTAAATAATAATCTATTTTTGAAATAATATAAATTTTATTGAATGTTTGGAAAAAAAGTAGTTAAAAAAAAGTAAAGAGATTAGATGATAAAAATCATCTAACCAAGACCCCTATATATCTATAATAATTTGTTAATTGGGTGATCTTCGATAGGTTCGGTACCGATATCTCTTGCTGCTTCAGCAATCATGATATCTGCCATACCACAAGCAGGGAATGCTAATCTAGCATTTTCGATAGGTCCGAAAAGAACGAAATCTCCACCAGCCATTTGTTGAACAATGTTTGAACCAATATCACAAACAGGCCATGCTTCTTTGTGTTCTTTTTTGTATCCTCTTAAC
>CADBPS010000092.1 GCA_902796575.1 uncultured Methanobrevibacter sp.
ACAAATTAACACCAAAAAAGTAATAATAATCTAATAATTTAAAAACAAAGAGTTAAAATAAAAAATCAACTTGACGACATTGATAATTTTCAGGAATTATTCATCTTTGGCTGCATTAATATCAATTGTTTCAGGCTCTTCCTCTAAAGTGTCAATATATTTGGAAAACGGTTCCGGAAGCTTAGGCATTACTTCCTTTAAAATATCACTTGCATCCAATTCTAAAGTCTGACCGCTAAGCAATTGCTCGGCATTAAAATCAAAATCGAATGGCTTGAGCAAGTCATCTGTAGGAACTCTTAAATTAATTTTATGCTTATTAAGTATCATTTTTATTGTACTTGTATCCTTAATCTGCTGATTCATATCCGCGACAGTACTGTTAATATCATATGCTATAGCCCTATTTTTCTCATTGATTTCATGTTTTGTTTTTGCAATGGATTTTTCCAGATTTTCAATCAGCTGGGCATTGCGTTTGTTGATGTTATCTCTTGCTTCGTCGATAACAACATTAATAGCATTTAAAATAGATTTATTTAATTCAACATTATAGGCCAGAATCATTTTATTTTTATAGTCAAGTTCTTTAAAGATAGCTACCCTTTCTTCATCAACACTGACAAGTTTTTTATTTAATTCATTTATTTCGTCCATAGCTTTGATTAAATCATTTTTATCGGATAAATGATTTTTTAAATCATCCACTTCATCAAAAAATGAGCTTTTCAATGTATCGATTTGACCTTGCAATTCAGATATCTCCCTGTCTTTTTGAGCTAAAACATCATCATAAGAAACATCACTGATTAATTGTTCATATACCTCCTTAGACATGACTTTAACCAAATCATTATCCTCAAAAGGATCATCCTCTTTAAGGCAAATCTGTTTCTGTTTGGATTCCATTTCTGCAATATTACCATCATCATCTTCAACAGAGTATTTTTTTGTGCATACCCGAACAGTCCTATAATCATCATTTTCCATTTCAAACACCTTGATAATTATACCTAAAGGTATTATAATTTAAATACTTTGTCAAAAAATGAAAAGCATATGACCCCCCTGTCACTTCTTTTCATTTTCAATCCATAATCTCATAGCCTCTTCAATAGCTTTAGAGTACCATCCACTTGCAAATAACATCTTAGAAGAAGCAATCCTGCGAAAATCAATATCCAAGTCATTATTTATACTTATAGTAATTCTTTTGTTTTTTGCCATGATGGAATATTAGTAGCGTTATAGTAAATAAATGGATTAGTGTTTTTTAATGTTATTTTCACCAACACATATTAAAAAATACTTTGGAATGTAACATTCAAATTTTGATAAGAATAGGATTTTATCATAAAAGCATAATTTGAATTGTCACCACATATAAAAAGTCCCAGTTATTACTTAATAAAGCATCATAACTAATAACAGTATGGGTATTAGTGATTTATCAAATTTAAAAATTAAAAATCATTAAATATAATCAAATCATAGTTTAAACAGCAAATGACAATAATGAAACTGATATAATAAGCATTGAGGAGAATTGAAATATTTCATGTGAAACTTTTTCAGCACGAATGCATTTCTTCATGAAGCTGAACTTTAATCATCCAACTATGCAAATTGCATTTGACATAGTATTTTTTATTTGAAAGAAATCATATCCGACAGGAGAATTCCCACCCAAAATTAATTATTCAATGTTATAAATAGCTGTACCTTAGTTTCATTGAATATTAATGCATAATAAATTAAAAACCCCAATTAAACATATATATTAATATAAAAAAACACTGAAAGAAAAGTTTATATATGGTAATCATCCAATAATAATACGATATGAACTAAAATTCATGTCAACAATGGACATCAGTCAAAAATATTTTTACAATCTCCAAAATTAGTTCATTGCAAAAAAGCACGAAGTAGTTTATAATTAATCTACTTCGCTTATTTATAATAATTAAACATCATCCAATATATTAGGATTTGCACCAGCTATTTCAACAAGATATTCAGCTTCAACAATATGCAAATCCGCAGGAATAATAATACAGTGAAGAGGTCCTCCAAAATCATATTCAATCAAATTGGAAATCAAACCTGCCTTAACAACAACATCACTTGAGCCTACCCTCGCAATACCAACAGCCAACGAATCATAATCAATTAAACCATCATAATCAAGCGAATCTTTAATATTCATAAGATATTCAAGACCCTGATTGACAGTCATATACCGATTGTTATGTGCCTGAATATCGAGCAGTACAAGAGTATGTAAATTTGATTTCAGATTCTCTTCAATTGCAGTATATGGAGATTTAGGATAAAAATTATAATCAGGAAATGGAATAGTTGTAACTTTTCCGAATTTATAACCCTGAAGACCGGAAATTGCAGGAGCTGAAGATAAAATTGATGAACCGTGAATAACTTCATATTCAATTCCTTTTTTAGCACATTGAACCAGAAAATCACTGTGAGTAGTAGCTATTAAAGGATCACCGCCTGTAATCAGTGCAACATTATATCCCTTTGCTTCTTCAATGAATTTATGTTCCTCTTCAACCTCATTTCTAACCAAAACTTCAATTTCCTTACCTATTAATTCTTCAATTTTATCAAAATTGGAACCAAATAAATGAGAAGTGAAAAATTCCGCATAAATCTTATCCGCATTTTTTAAACATTCCAAACCTTTTAGGGAAATGTCCTTTTCATCAAATAAACCTAAACCTACTAAATAAAACATGATATAATATATATGAAATAAAACATATAAAAATTATTATGAAATCAGTTAAAGTTCCATTAAAAATGCTTAATGATGTTAGAAAAGAGTTAATGGAAAAAAAATTAATGAGAATGGATTATAGAATCAGAGCTGAAGCTGAATATGGTTATATTCCTGTGAAAAAGGACATTGATGAATATGAAATGGTTGATATTGATCTGGACGAACTTAACACTCACCCCCACAATTTTTCAGAGCTGCTTGAAGATGAATTAACATCATGTGAGATTGAAGATTTAAAAACCTCCTTTGATACTATTGGAGAGATTGTAATTCTGGAAATTCCGGATAATCTGCTTTCCAAAAAAAATATTATCGGAAAAGCAACACTGAATTTCACTAAAAGAAAATCAATCTATATGAAAAAAAGCGCCGTTCACGGAACAATAAGAATAAGGGATTTGGAACTGATTGCAGGTGAAGATAATCCGGTTACAGTTCACAAAGAACACGGTGCCAGATTAAAATTGAATGTGAAAGAAGTATATTTTTCCCCAAGACTTGCAACTGAAAGAAAGCGTGTAAGTGACAGTGTATGTGACGGTGAAAATATTCTGGATATGTTTTGCGGAATAGGTCCTTTTCCAATTGTTATAGCTAGAAATAATAATGTTAATATTACCGGCGTTGATATTAATGAAAATGCAATAAAATATTTTAAGGAAAATATCAGATTAAATAAGCTTAAAAATATCACCCCACTCTGCGGGGATGTGAGGGATGTATCCCCAACATTTAAAATGAAATTTGATAGAATAATCATGAACCTTCCAGGTCTTGCATATGATTTCCTTGATGTTGCAATGAATTTAATTGAAGATAATGGAATAATAAATTATTATGAATTCTCAGATGGATATGAACAGGGTAAAAAAAGACTAAGTGATGCTGCTTTAAAAGAGAATAAGAATGTAGAAATAATCAACACAAGAAAAGTTAAATCTACATCCCCCGGAGAATGGCATATATCAATAGATGCTAAAATAACATCTAAATCGGATCAATGATACCATTTTCGGTAATAATACCTGTTATAAATTCAGACGGAGTAATGTCGAATGCAGGATTTATTACTTCAGTACCTTCAGGACAAATTCTGGCTCCACCATAATATCTCACTTCATCACCATCCCTTTCCTCAATTACAGTGTCAAAGATAGATGCATCCTTATCAAAAGTGGATAGGGGAGCGGCTACATAAAATGGAACATCGTGCTGTTTTGCAGCCATTGCAACCATGAATGAACCTATTTTATTGACAACACCACCTTTAGCTATTCTGTCAGCACCAATAACGACCTTATCAATTTTTCCCTGAGACATTAAAAATCCTGAAGCAACATCGGGAATTAATTTAACTGGAATATTATCCTGCTGTAATTCCCATACACTTAAACGGGCCCCCTGACCTCTAGGACGTGTTTCATCACAAATGACATTAATGTTTTTACTTTGAGAATGAGCTGCTCTGATAACACCTAAAGCAGTACCATAATCAACACAGGCCAAAGCACCCGCGTTGCAATGAGTCAGTACTGTGTCTCCATCATCAATAATTTCACAACCATATTTTCCAATGGCTCTGTTGGTATCCATGTCTTCGCAGTACATTTTCAATGCTTCCTCAAGAGGATTATCACTGTTCAACACCCTATCAACAGCCCAAAACAAATTGATTGCAGTAGGTCTTGCAGACTTTATTTCCTCAGCAGCACGACCCATATCTTCACCATTCAAATAAGCAAGTGCCATTCCAAAAGAGGCAGCAACACCAATAGCCGGAGCTCCACGTACAATCATATCCTTAATGGCAACAATTACCTCATTATAATTATCACAATATACATATTCAAGTTCATCCGGAATTTTAGTCTGATTAATTAATTTTAACTTATTATTTTCCCATTCAATTGTTTTCATGGTTAATAACTATGATTCAGCTATAATATAAAAATTTTTATTTATTTTCTTTTATCAGATTCTCCAATTCTTCAAAGGTTTGTTGAAATGATTGATTACAATTGCTGCAGATGATGTTGCATTACTCACGCAGGATATCGAGATAACCTCACCATACCGTAATGGGCTATCAAGCCTACCTAAAAAGTTCTAACCAATTACTTGTAAAAGCATGGAAAACATAACACGAGCATCCGACGAAATAATAAAAGATTTTTAAAAATCAAATAAAAAAAAGAGATAATGGAAAAATAATTATTTCTCCAGTACGTAACCACTATTTTGAGCCTTTGTTACAAAAACAGGAGCATCATCACCCAAATATTCACGGGCTGCTTTTAAAACGCTTTCCCTATTGTTATCATCAACAACAGAATATATTGTAGGGCCAAAAGAACTCATACCTACACCATAGGCACCAGCATCCCTCAGGTGCTGCATTAATCCATGCATTCTCTCATCATACAGAGTTAATTCAGCTTTCTGAAAACCTCTTTTATGAATTTCATCAATACACTTACCAAACTCGGCAATATCCTTTTCAAGCATTGCAGGAATGAGATTCATGAAAACAATATGTGATAACTGTTCAACCTCTCTTTGGGGAAGGGGACAGAATTGTTTGAATAAATCAATCTCTTCACCATCATGTATCGATAATCCATAAGGAGGAATAGCTATTATAACATCCCATTCCTCAGGAAATTCAAACCTTCCAATAAGTGGAGGGGGAGATGCATTTGAAGCTGAAGACGGCATAAAAGTTGATTTTTCCTTAAGGCTGTGGCCTCCATCAGCTATAAATCCTCCTTCTTCAAAACCGTAAGTTCCAATCCCTGAAGTTCCTCCTCTTCCAACAATAGAGGACAGTTCAACTGAAGTCTTTTCAATACCCGCACTTTCTGTTATTATTTTTGCCGTAGCCAATGCTATTTGAGTTCCAGAACCAAAGCCCGAATGGGCAGAAAATGCATTGTGAACCTTAAAATCAAAACCCATATCCAAATCAAAGTGACTGCAGATATCTTTATAAGCCTGTTTTATTTTTAAATTACATTCATCAATTGCTTCGCCGTCAGTAATTTTATCATCAAATTCAACAGTTACTCCTTTTTCAGTCTGGTGACCTTCCAGAATAAACTGAGGATTTTTTATTGAAAACCCAATTCCACCATCTATTCTACCATAAGAACCGTTTAAATCCATTAAAGTTATATGGATTCTAGCAGGTGTTTTAATTATCATATCTTTCACCGTTATACATTCTATATGATAGATTTATGGGTTGATATATAAATAATTATATAAATTAAAAAAAACATAACAAGTGCATAAGGAGAAAGAAATAAAATGACAACAATTAATACTAACTTGTTTAACTTCATAAATCACGGTTTGGAAAATCCGCTTCTAAATACTATAATGCCCGTATTTACCAAACTGGGCAGTTTTAAATTTATAATACTGCTGCTGATTGTCGCATTTATAATAGCTAAATTTAAAAACAAGGAAAAAATAAAAAATATAATTTTAATCTGTATAGTTTCCGTGCTTTTTGCCGATCTAATTGCTTTAATTTTAAAATTTATTGTAAACGAACCAAGGCCAGAGGCAACACTGTCCAATGTTCACCTGCTGATAGTGGAAAATGATCCGAGATCTTTCCCTTCGGGACATACAACTACAGTTTTTGCATTTATAACCAGTTTGATGCTGAATATAAAAGGTTATATTAAAAACTATAAAGTCATATGCGCCATACTGATAATATATGGAATAGCTATTGGATTTTCAAGAATATATATCGGTGTCCACTATCCATTTGATGTGATATTCGGTGCTGCAATCGGAATATGCGGAGCTATAGCCGTGTCAAATTTCGATGATAAAATCCTTAAATATTATTATAAAGTTATTGGAAAAATTAAAACAAAAAAGGCTTAGATTTAATCTAAGTCTTATTCAACATTAAAATCAACAATTTCACCATTTTCATTAACTATTTTTGCAATCGTATCCTGGGCATCCTTCAGCTTATCATCACAGGATTTTACTAAACGCATTGCTTTTTCAAATTCATTAATTGCATCATCCAATGGAACATCACCTTTTTCCAGTTTAGAAACAATTTCCTCCAATTCTTTCAAATTATCCTCAAAACTTGTATTTTCATCTGCCATATTAAATCACCATTGTATTAACATTACCGTCTTTAAATTCAATTTCAACTTCATCTCCACTTTTCAATTCTTTTGAACTGGATACAATTTTACCTTCATGTTTTGTTAAGGCATATCCTCTTTTCAATGTATTTAAAGGGTTTAAAACTTCCAGTTTAGATAATTCCAGAAGGAGTTTTTCCTTATGAGCTTTGATAATATACTCTTCATCCTTAAAAACATTTGAATTTTTAATTAACTCCAACCTATTCGAATTTTTCCCAATCAATGATTTGGAAGAAAAACTTAAGCGGCTTACAATATTGTCAAGCATCATCTCTTTTGGAGCATATATTTCTGAAGGATTTTTAAATAAATGTTTTGAAACAATATTATCCATTCTATGCTTATAATCATTAATCTGATTATCAATAGCCAGATTAGCCCTTGAATTCAGCTGATTAACTGCATTTTTAATTTCACCGTAAGGAGGAACTGCAATTTCTGCAGCGGCAGTTGGAGTTGCAGCCCTTAAATCCGCTACAAAATCAGAAATAGTATAGTCAATTTCATGACCAACAGCACTGATTACAGGAGTAGTGCAGTCGAAAATCGTTCTTGCAACAATTTCCTCATTAAATGACCATAAATCTTCAATACTACCCCCTCCACGACCAACAATCAAAGTATCCAAATCAAAGTTTTCAGATCTTCTAATCTGATATGAAATATTACTGGCAGCCCTGTCCCCCTGTACCAATGACGGGAAAAGAATAACTTCACAAAATGGCCATCGCCTTTTGATTGTTGTTATAATATCACGAATAGCAGCCCCATTAGGTGCGGTAACAACCCCTATCCTTTCAGGAAAATTTGGAATTTTCTTCTTATGCGACTCGTCAAACAGACCTTCCTTGTACAATTTTTTCTTCAGCTGTTCAAAACGTCTGTGAAGATCGCCTACACCGTCGGGAGAAATCTTATTAACATAAAGCTGATATTTACCATGGTCTTTATAAACTTCAATCCTACCCTGAATAAGTACATTCATCCCATCTTTAGGCCTGAATTTAAGTCTATGAACGGCACCAAACATAACTCCACTTATTTGTGAATCATCATCCTTTAAAGTAAAATACAAATGTCCGCTCGGATATAATTTTGCATTGGATAATTCTCCCATTATAAAAACACGTTTCAACTTGGAATCACTTCGAAAAATATTGGAAATATAATCAGTGACCTTGGAAACCGTAATATACTCAACATCCATAATATCACTACAAAATTTGTAAAGATTAACAAGAAACAGATTCAAAAGATATTGCATTCTGTCTCGTAAGTCAACAGACATACATCTATTCAATACAGATTTAGGTATGTATATAATCAATTATAAATATTTCTGAAACAAAAAATTGCAGATGGATAAAAGAATATCAATGCAATTAAAAAATAATTAACTAAGAAATATGCATTTGTTTAATATGAAAAAAAGGAAAAAATATTGTGAGTATAACAACACAATTAACAATCAGGTGTTTCAACACTATCTGCCAAACTAGCGGATCATTGTTGTATTCCAAACATTATTACCAACCAATTGCTCTATCAGACTAAAACTAAAACTAGTAGCAAAATTAAAACTCCAAACATCACTTGCATTACCTATTGCATCACGACCCATACGATGATCAGACTCACCAGTAATAAACAAACAATTAAAATCATTGCATAATGAAACACAAACAGGACTAACACGACTCCAAGTTACACTAAACCTACCTGCAGACTCATCAGCAACACAGTCATTTTCATAAACTTAAAAAGCAAAATATAATGATGAAAATAAACACAAAAAAATAAATACATCGACCATTCACCATAATAATTACCCACACAAAATTAATCCAAATATAACCTTTGTCAACAACTATTAATACAAAGGCTAGTACAATATCGGATTAGACTAAAGTTTAATAAAACTAACTTAAATACATTTGTATTTAATTTTAAATAAATGGCATGGAAATTAACATAGAAAAAAAAACAAATGAAAAATAATTTTTAAAAAACCTAAAAATTATTTAAAAAGTGTACTCCTTTGCAAATTATAAAAAAAATTAATAATGACTCTGTGGAGTCATTCCTAAATGTTTATCTTCATTTTTCTTGCCAGGGATTCCATAAGCATCAGCCCGGCACTGAGTGCAGGCTCTGAACACAGGTATTATTTCTTCTACTTCTTCACGAACCTTTTCCATCATCGAACAGTCCGGACGTGAATAGTGTTTCATCTTACCCAACGGTATTAACGGCAGTATGTTCATTAAAGAAGCTCCTCTTTTTTTGACTTCCCGTGCAATTTCAACAATATGCTCATCATTTAGTCCAGGTATCAAAACAGAGTTTACCTTAACTACCATACCGTTGGCAGCTGCCTTTTCAACACCATCTAACTGGTTTTTAATTAAAATTTTAACTGCATCATAATCTTTATATACTTCACCATCGTATTTTATGAAGGAATATATATCAACTGCAATATCCGGATCAATAGCATTTATTGTAACAGTAACTGAGTTTACTCCAAGTTCAGCTAGTTTATCAGCATATTTTGGAAGCAATAATCCATTAGTACTCATACATTTGATTAAATCAGGATGTTTTTTTGCCATTTTTTCAAAGAATTCAAAAGTTTCTTCATTGGCAAGTGAATCACCAGGACCTGCCACACCAACCACAGATATCGATTCATCCGAAGTGATATTATCAATATGTGCAATTGCGTCATCCGGCTTCATTATGCAACTGGCCACTCCGGGCCTGTCTTCTTCGTTATTGATGTCTCTTGTACAAAAATTGCAGAATATGTTACATTTTGGTGCTATTGGCACATGGGCTCTGCCTACTTTATCATGCATTTTTTCATTAAAGCAAGGATGTGCTTTAGTTATATGTGCAAATCTTGAACCTTTATGCTCATTCATTATAATCACTACTCTCCCCTTTTATTAATAGTAATTTATAACACCCGTTATATAAATTTTTCTAAACTCCATCATTTAATTCGGATATATACTCTTCAGCTTTTTCAATCCAGGCATCCATGATTAACTCATCAGTAGCAACAACTGCAACAATATTTCCTCGGGACATGTCTTTAATAATTTTAAATCCTTCGGGCAAGATTCTAAAAATTGCATCATAAATTCTTCTCTGTAAGTTGGAATGAGGGTCATCAATAACAAGAGTTTCTAAATCCCGCTGATTACCCTTCAGTTCAATATTGTACCTGGTTGGCTGATAAATTTCATCCCTTGAAAACTTTCTCCAAAGTTTCTTTAAAATATTAGGAAGATAATTCTCATCTTCAACAAAAATGCCGGTTACATCTTCCTGCTTGTCGTAAGTGAATCTGGCAATGTCTTTAAACTCAACGATATTAGAAGTTTTTTTCATTTTAATAGCTAATATAAATACAGGATCATCAGGATTCACAAAAGCTTTCAAATCATCAACAGCAGCTCCTAAAACCAAGTCCTGAAATATTTGTTTAATGATTATTTCATAAACTTCTGCACCTTTCTCATCATAGCATTCAACTAACATCAAATCAACTCATTTTATTTATTATCCTGTCTGTGTCCCATTCCAGATACTAAAAGAGCTGCGCCCACAGCACCGATATGCTGAGAATATTGAGGAACAATAACTTCAATTCCACCTAGAGTTTCACTAACCGCTTCAACAAGACCTGAAATTAAACTTGTTCCACCTACCTGTATTAACGGTTCACGAATATCAATTTCCTGAAGTTGCTGTTCATAAACCTGTTCAGATACTGAGTGACATGCAGCCGCTGCAACATCCGCTTTGGATCCTCCAGCTGCAAGAGTAGTAACAAGATCCTGAATACCGAATACAATACAGTAAGAGTTTAACATTGCATTTTTCCAGTTACCCTGAACTGCCAAAGGACCAAGTTCGGTAATGTCGACATCCAATCTGCGGGAGGTCATATCCAGGAATCTGCCCGATGCTCCTGCACAGATACCACCCATTGTAAAATTATCGGGAATACCATTGTTAACAGTGATAACCTTATTATCCATACCCCCAATATCCAGTACTGTAGCTTCACCTTTCTGACAATCAGCGAGATATACTGCACCTTTTGCATTAACTGATAACTCTTCCTGAATAAGTTCTGCATTGAATTCCTGACCCATTGTAAATCTTCCATAACCAGTAGTTCCAATACCATCCAAATCATCCCAGTTATAATCTGTCTGGGCAAAAGCTTCACCGGCAGCGGTTTTTGCTGATTCAATAATATCTTTGGTGGATGTCCATCCGGTTCCAATAACCTTATTATTTTCCATGAGTACTGCTTTTGTAGTTGTTGAACCGGAATCCAAACCAAGAGTGAGTCCTTCCTGTTTTTCACGTGCAAGAATACTTCTGCGAGTAACAGTAGTAGCTAATGCTTCCATACGTATAAATAACTCATCAGCTTTTGTTCTTTCAGTGAATGAATAAGTAACAACAGGAATACGAGTATTATTTTGAATAAAACGCCTAACTTCATTCCTGACAAGTGCTGCTTCAGCACATCTAAAACAAGTGGCAATGAAAACCGCATCTGGTCTTGATTTACCTTCAACAATAGCCATTGCTCTTGCAATCATTAATTTTAAACTTGAACTTTGAGCTGAAAATCCGA
>CADBPS010000093.1 GCA_902796575.1 uncultured Methanobrevibacter sp.
AGAACTACTAACATTCATTAATGAACCATCAACAACATCAGGACAAACAAAAGTAGAGTTAGTTTTATTTACTTTAATATAATTCATCTGACCTACACTGTTAGCGGTTAAATTTTTAACATATAAAGCATCACCATCTAACATAGCTTCACAGTTAACAACTAAATTATCATGAATAATATTATTCACACCTTCAATATAAGCGAACCCACCAAGAAACGCAGCCCTATTATTTATAAACTTATTATGTTCAATAGTTCCATTATTCCCTTGCCAAAATACTGATCCACCAAGAGATCCTGTATTATCTAAAAAAGTACAATTAATAAGTTTACCGTTATTTCCAAGCCATACTATAGGTGATTTAATTGAATCAGACCCCCTTCCAAGATATGGGTATCTGGATCCAAATACTTCTTCATGATAATAGGCGTGAATTGTATTAAGATTTTTGAAAGTTATATTACAAATTTGAACATTAGAACCAAATACTCCAAATATACATGCAAGACCTTTACCATCGATAAAATGACCATTACCATTTATAATTAAATTTTTATATAATTCTTTATTCGCTGATGCAAGGAGAGGAATACCATTAATGAATTCCTTATCTGTTGAATCATCATACACATAATCCCTAGTCAAATTAAAAGTGTGAACTTTATCGAACTGAGAAGGATCAGCGATTTTATGAATTTCATGATTATGACCATATTCGACTATTCTATAATACCTGTTGTCATTGAAATCTGAAAGTTCTTTGTTCAATAAACTAAAATTACCTACAGTTATATTATCTTTAACTTCCTTTTTATCATCATGTCTTTTTCCTAATTTGTCATGTGATGAAGTGCTACTCATCAAACTAGGACTTAACTGTTTATCTTGACTCATATTTGTAAGATCAGAATTAGATACATCCGAAACATCACTATGAGGTACATTATAATCGGAAGAAGGTGAATTATCAACTACACTAACTACAGATGTTGAGTTATCGACTCCTTCGCATGCAGAGACATGGGAAAGACATATTAAAAAACAAATGAAAATTCCCAAAGCAAAAATACTTTTTTTATTAAGTTTCATACTTACCATCACTATAAAATTATTTTTTATAAAATTATTTTTTTATTTTTTTAAGAGGAAAAATCTCTCAAAAAACATGTTTTTTTTCTATTAAACATATTATATAAAGTATTTCGAATGCAAGTGCTTACTTACATCAAATTTAGATGTAATAATCCTTATTTAATAATATTTAGCCCAAATTAATAGTCTTAATTCCCATCAAACATCAAAATAAAAAAAGACCATATAATTAACCTGAAAATGAATTTGCCACAAATTATTTTTATTTTTGAAGAAAAAATACAAAAAATGCTTTTATTTTCTAAAATAATAAAATCGAAGATTAATCTAATTTAAACAACACTATTCAAATCAAAAAACAGATATTTTCAAAATTTACATTATGGTGATGTAAAACAATAATGAAAGAAAATAACAATAAACATAAATTACTCGGTTTTAGTTATCAATCATCAGTAGGACACAGACAGTGCCTTAAAACAAGGTTATTTTTTCATGTCTGATCTGCATTTGCCTTTAAGAAATAATAATATTGTTAAAATAAATTAAAAAAATTAGTTTTTATGATGCTTTCAGCGTCCAAATAGTGCAAATATGATGAATAGAAATACCATGCAGATGCAGCAGCCCCAGCACCATTTGTCATCATCATCCTTTTTAGTATTTGGTGGTGGACTTTGTCTCTGTTGATGTGTATTGTCCGGTTCAACCGTGACCTTTTTGGCTTCTTTTTTTTCAAAGTTTATACCACAGTGCCTGCAAAATTTACTTTCCGGCGGATTTTCACTACCACATTCTGGACAGAACATTTTTTCATACTCCTAATATTTTGAATAAACTTTTTATAACTATTATCAATCCAATTCCACCAATAAATCCGGTAACAAATCTTAAGTTGTTGTTACTTTCCCTTAATCCGAAAAACTGTGTGAATCCATCAACAGCTGCTGGAATCAATAATGCCGCTGATATTATAAATAATTCTATTGTATATGTTATACTGAAAAAATAATTGTATATCAAAAATACTGCTAAACCTGTGTAAAATCCAGTGCATCTTGCACACACTGGAAACTGATGGTTTTTATAATGGAAACTCCTTTCAGGTATTCTATGACATAATATTTTTGAATATTTCATACTATCACAGTTGATTATTTGTGTTTAATTTATTTTTAACTAATCCTATTTAAATTTTAAGATAATTTTATATAATTAACGATATAGAGATTACTTCATATAAAATGATTTAGTAAAGGTTTTTCAAATGAGAGGTGGAGAAGCAATAATTGAATCCCTTAAAAAAATGGGGGTTGAAACAATATTTGGCTACCCTGGAGGGCAAACTATACCATTCTATGATATGCTGTACGATGCAGATATCGATCATATTCTGGTTAGGCATGAACAGGCAGCAGCTCATGCTGCAGACGGATTTGCAAGGGCTTCAGGTGAAGTAGGTGTGTGTCTTGCAACATCAGGGCCCGGAGCAACCAACCTTGTTACTGGAATTGCTACTGCATTTATGGATTCATCTCCAATTGTAGCTATTACAGGTCAGGTTCCTACTCATTTAATTGGAAATGATGCTTTTCAGGAAGCTGATATCATGGGTATTACAATGCCTATAACCAAACACAGTTTCCAGCCGAAAGATCCTGATCTGATACCTTCCATTGTCAAATCAAGTTTTGAGATTGCAGCTAGTGGAAGGCCGGGACCGGTTTTAATTGATGTTCCGAAAGAAATTCAGGAAGGGGAATTATCCGGTTTCGATGATAATTTAATACAGACTCCAGGTTATAACCCAACTTTAAAAGGCAACATCAGACAAATTAAAAAAGCAATAGAATTAATCAAAAAATCCGATAAACCTTTGATACTTGTCGGAGCAGGTGTAATAATTGCAAATGCAAGTAATGAACTTGAAGAGTTTGCAAATTTAATTAACGCACCAGTAATGACTTCATTGCTAGGTAAAGGTGCAATTGATGAAACATCTGATTTATCCTTAGGAATGCTTGGAATGCATGGTAGAAAAGTTTCCAATGATTCTGTAAATCAATGTGACTTGCTGATAGCTATTGGTGTTAGATTTTCAGACAGAACAACCGGAAAAATTGACAGTTTTGTTCCTGACAGTAAGGTTATACATATCGATATTGATCCTGCCGAAATCGGTAAAAATGTTGAAGTTGATTTGCCGATTGTAGGTGATGCAAATGACATTTTAAAATCATTAAACAAATTATTAAAAGGTCATAAAACTTCTGACAATGTTAACAAATGGACTAAATGTATTATTGAGAGAAAACATTTATTAATGCCAAGAGTATCATATGATGATATTCCTTTAAAGCCTCAAACTGTAATTAAGGAAATCAGTGAAGTTTTAACTGCAGATTCCATTTTAACAACAGATGTTGGTCAGAATCAGATGTGGGCAGCTCATTTTTATAATACTCAAAAGCCACGTAAGTTCATATCCTCAGGCGGACTTGGAACAATGGGCTTTGGATTTCCAGCAGCTATTGGGGCAAAAGTCGCATGTCCGGAAGATGTTGTTGTATCCATTAACGGTGACGGCGGATTTTTAATGACATGTCAGGAACTGGCTACCATATGTGATTATGACATACCGGTAATAGCTATTGTACTGGAAAACAGGACACTTGGAATGGTATATCAGTGGCAGAATCTGCTCTATGATGAAAGATATTCCCAAACCAAATTAGGTAAGTCCCCGGACTTTGTAAAGTTAGCTGAAAGTTTTGGAATAGATGCTGTTAAAGTGGAAAAATCAGGTGAAACAAAACAGGCTCTTAAAACTGCAATAAAAGATAATAATCCTATATTAATTAATGTTGTTATTGATCCAAATGAATTCCTTCCTATGCTGCCTCCTGGAGCAGGAATAAATGAAATGATTGGCGAATATAAACTGGAAAAAGATGTGATTTAAATGGAAAAATATCATATTATAAGCACGCTAGTAGAAAATAAACCTGGTGTTTTACAGAAAGTTGCAGGATTGTTCACAAGAAGAGGTTTCAATATTGACGGCATTACTGTAGGCCAGTCTGAAGTGGACGGACTAGCAAGAATGGTCATCAGGGTGAGCGCTGATGAAAAGATATTGGAGCAGGTAACAAAACAGTTGAATAAACTTGTTGATGTCATTAAAATAAAGGATATTACTGAAATTTCAGTTAAAAGAGAATTATGTTTAATTAAAGTTGATATCCGTGACGAAAAGGCAAGGTCAGAAATAATCCAGTATGTTGATATTTTCAGGGGAAATATTGTTGATGTTACTGAAGAAACATTGATTATTGAAATTACAGGGGATGTTAATAAGATTGATGCACTCATATCCTTATTGAAAGGCTATGGGATTAAAAAAATCTCAAGAACTGGATTGACTGCAATGGCAAGAGGAGTATAATATTTAAAATTTTATTAACTTTTTCTTGTGTATCCTAACTTGGATATGATAGTTTTGAAATTATTGAAGGGGTTCATTGAATAAGCATCAATTTTTTTGCCTTGAAAACATAAACTGCGACTATTTGGAACCCCTATTTATTTCAAGTTACATATTTGCTGTAACAAGCAGTATTTGTTTTAGTGTTTTTTTGTCTATTTTGTTGTTTTTGTTTTCCACAACTTCTTTTAGAAGTCTTTCTGCATTATCTGCTCTTTTTCTCTCGTTGTTTATCATTTGTTCTGCTTTTTTTCTTTCTTTTTCTGTGATTTCTTGTGTTACTTGTTGTGTTATTTCTTGTGTTACTTGTTCTGTGACTTGTTGTGTTACTTGTTGTGTGATCTGTTCCATTCTTTCTCTTTCAAATTTTTCGATATAGGATGTTGTCATTGTTATAACCTCCATCAGTTCTTTTTTCTTGGAATCATCATTAATGTATAAATCTATTAAAATCATCTGACACAATGTTATTGCATCACGATTTTCCTCTGAGATATTCAGTTTTGGAGTCATATTGCATAGCTCTTCCACCAACTTTTCTTCGTCATTGTAGCCATGATTTGTTAACGGCAGAATTGAGAAAACATATTGCTCGTACTCACTGAGCTCCTCGTTTTTCTTAAGTTTATCCTTAATATTATTTAATATTAATCTTCCATTGATTTCCGGAATATAATAAATTTTTCCTCTATATTCAAAATCAGGCATAATTTGCAATCTGTTGACAGATTTTTTATCATCATCTACTACAATTATCCTTTGGTCTATAACTTCTCTGTAAAATAGGTAATATTGAATAACATATTCAAGATCTCTTATTAAATTTGATTTTAAAAGGGGCCGTTTATGGAATTCTATATTTATCAGTCCGTTCTTTCCCCTCAACAGTATATCCATTGATTTTACATCTGCACCAGGCTTAAATATTTCACACGATATAATTTCATAATCATCTTCTGGAATTTCTGCAATTGAAATTAAAGCATTAGTGAAATAGGGTGCTAGATTAAGCGAAGGAATCTAGCGTTGTTAATTCTTTCGTTTCGTTAAGTTCAAGTGTTTGTTGTCCTGTTTTGCA
>CADBPS010000094.1 GCA_902796575.1 uncultured Methanobrevibacter sp.
GGTTCACCAACAGATTGTGCAGCTACTGTTCCAACAGCCTCTCCAGCTTCAACATGAGCTCGGTCATAGGCAGTTTTCAACTTACCAACTAAAAGAATTAATTCTTCATCAGTTAAATTCCTTCTGGAATACGCCTGAGCTAATTTAACAACATATCCTTTTGGAAATTCAATACTCTCATCAATCAAAACATTTAAAACTTTATTAACAACTGAAATATCATCAATGAAATCTTCATAATCAAAATCATCTGATAACAGTTCATTAACATAATAGAAATCTGGAATATTAATATTGTTTTCCTCCAAGTCTTCGGAGAATTTAACAAAATCAATATCAAAATTCTTAAGTTCATTATTAATTAAGTCAATATTTTTAAATTTTGAAATAATTTCCTCAAAAGTATTATCGTCAACTTCAACTCCATCATAATCAACTAAAACATTTTTAACATCAAAATTTTCTGGAATGCAAATATTACGCTCTTCCAAAGTCATTTCTACTTTTTCAATCAACTCATCCATATTTACACCCTCTCTATTTTGCCGGACTTTCCTCTTTTGAGGTTAATCTAATTTCGTCAATTAATTTATTCAAATCAGCAGGTTCACCAAAGTCACTTTTAGCCGGATCGACACCATCATCACCGAAAATCTTCTGAATAACATTACCCTGATTATCAGTAACAAGTCCTGACGGTTTTACCTGCAGATCCTGAAGTGCATTTACAAGCCTTCTTTGCATGTAACCTGACTGAGCTGTACGGATAGCTGTATCTACAAGACCTTCTCTTCCCCCCATAGCGTGGAAAAAGAACTCAATAGGATCCAAACCGGATTTATAACTGGAATGGACAAAACCTTTAGCCTTTGCACCTAACTCATTTCTTTCAAAATGAGGTAATGTCCTTTCAATGTAACCCCTGTGGATACGTCCACCCCTAACTGCCTGCTGACCTACACAGGAAGTAATCTGAGTCAAATTCAACATGGATGCCCTTGCACCAGTACGTGCCATAACAACGGAATGGTTATGTTCCATAGTCAAGTAATCTTCAGCAATTTCACCGGATTTATCCCTGGCTTCACCTAAAACCTGCATGATTCTCATTTCCAAAGTTTCTTCAAGACTCCTACCAGGTAAAGGTTCAAGGTATCCGTCATTATATGCTTCAATCAGACGGTCAACCTTTTCTTCTGACAATTGTAAATGCTCATTAATTCTGGCCTGAGCCTCATCAGGAATCTTTTCATCATTTAAACTTGTAGTAATACCTGTTTTCATTATTCCACAGATAGCTAAATCAGTTGATCTGTCTAAAAATTCCTTAGCTCTGCCTGGACCATATTCTTTAACAATTTTATCTAAAATCTTACCTGAAAATGAACCGTATGCCTTTTCATCCATGACACCATATTTCAATATACCGTTCTCGATAACAACATAAGCATCAATTGGACATATGTTTTCAAAATCAACATTTTCCATGCTTTGAGCATCACCGATAATTCTGTCACACTGACCGCAATTGGTACAGATTTCAGCCTTGTATGATAAATTCAGGTCATTTGGCAACAACAATGAAAATAACTCTTTACCTGTCCAGTCATCACCAACTTCTTTTTCAAGAAGTATTTCATCACCGGCATCTGATTTTGAAGAATACTTATTGCGAATTTCATTTGAAACCCTTTCACAAGCAATCTTTCGAATAGTTGCCCTTTCTTCAGCATTCCACTTATTGGCTTTAAGACGTTTGGCTTTTTCACCGTCAGTTAAATCCAAGGTGTTAAGGAAAACTTCCTTATCTTCTTTCTTACCACGAATATTTTTGGTCTTGGTAGCTATTTCACTTTGAATTAGGGATTCTGTTTCCGAATCTTCAATGGATTCATTAACTTTTAAAATCCATTTGCCATCTTTTTTCTCAGGGATTGACAAATGAGATTTACGAACAATTTGTAATGCCTGTTCTTCAGTAAATTTCATTGTTTTTCGTGTTAGTAAATATGCACCGGAAATGTGATCGTGAATTGCTCCGATAATTGGTCCACCAAACCTTGGAGACAAAATATGTTCCTGTACACGCATTAATGACTTTGCTTCAGCACGGGACTCGTCGGTCTGGAATACGTGCATGTTCATTTCATCCCCATCGAAATCCGCATTGTATGGAGGACATACACATAAGTTTAAACGAAATGTCTTGTAAGGCAGTACTCTTACTTCATGTGCCATCATACTCATTCTGTGAAGTGAAGGCTGACGATTGAATAAAACCATATCTCCATCTTTCAGGTGTCTTTCAACAATATCACCAGGCTTTAGATTTTCAAGAATATAATCTTTAGATTCTTCATTGATTTTTCTTCTTCTTCCTGCTTCGCTTACCACATAATTTGCACCGGGCACATTAGGATAAATTTTTTCATCAATAGGAAGCTGACCGTTTTCAACATATTTTTTAAGTTCATCAATATTCCAGTCATTAACATATACAGGCACGGTTACTTCTTTAGCAATCATTTCTGGAACTCCAACCTCATTAATACTAATGTTAGGGTCCGGAGAAATAACAGTACGTGCCGAGAAATTTACACGTTTACCAGATAAATTAGATCTGAATCTTCCTTCTTTACCTTTTAACCTTTGGGTTAATGTTTTCAAAGGCCTTCCTGATCTGTGCTTGGATGGTGGAACACCACTGGCTTCATTGTCAAAGTAGGTGGTAACATGATACTGCAATAAATCCCATAAATCTTCAACAATCAGTTGTGGAGCACCGGCTTCCATGTTTTCAATTAATCTTTGATTGATACGTAAAATATCAACTAATTTATGAGTTAAATCATCTTCTGAACGTTCACCAGTATCTAAAGTAATAGATGGTCTTACAGTTACCGGTGGAACCGGAAGAACAGTTAATACTAACCATTCAGGTCTTGCAACTTCAGGATTAATTCCTAAAATAAACATGTCTTCATCAGAAATATTTTCCAATCTTTCACGGATTTCAGAAGCAGTTAGTTTATAATCTTCCTGAAAAATACTTGTAGGTTTATCTAATGTAACAGGTTTTTGAGGCATACCACAATGAGGACAACAAAATTTCTCATCAATCTCGCCATCTACAGGAGGTTCTTCCTTCATATCCCTTTTAGCTTTATTATAAACTTCTTTTAGAATATCTGAAATATTTTCCCGGTTAGCCATTGCATCTTCAATTTTTTCAGTATAATAATAAATTTCATCAGGATTTAAGAGAATACGACCACATTCATTACATGTTGAACGTAGGATTTTATGAATAATATCGCCAAAACCAACATGAAGAACAGGCCTTGCAAGTTCAATACTACCAAAATGGCCTTGACAGTCCCCACCTCTAACTCCACAGGTATGGCATCTTAAAGAAGGATCCAAAACACCCAAACGAGGATCCATCAAACCATTTTCAATAGGATAACCATCTGAATCATAGGTATCTGGAGTTTCTATACGAACAACAGACATTTTACGAATATCCTCTGGAGACATTAATCCAAAGTTAATTTTTTCAATTTTTTTAATAAATTTTTTCAAAGTATTGGCTCCTTCTAATAATTATGCTTTATCTCCCAATACTAATTTAGGGAAGATACATAAACTTTTAAGTTCATCTAATAACAATTTAAATGCATATGAAATCTCAACAGGATAAGTTTCAACATCACCACAAATCGGACAATATTTTTTATTTCTATTCTTATCCTCAACTGCCAACATTCCACAATTTTCACAAACAATTGCTTCATATTTATCAGATTCATCTAATAATCTCTCTTTTAAGGTGAGAGCAGCACCATGAGCAATAAGACAATCCCTTTCCATTTCTCCAAATCTCAAACCACCTTCACGAG
Organism: uncultured Methanobrevibacter sp.; assembly: GCA_902796575.1. Lineage (GTDB taxonomy): Archaea > Methanobacteriota > Methanobacteria > Methanobacteriales > Methanobacteriaceae > Methanocatella. The sequence continues at coordinate 3,900 of CADBPS010000094.1, forward strand.
CTCTACCTTCAGTAGGTTGACGTGTAAGAACTTGAACAGGTCCTCTAGAACGTGCATAAACTTTATCAGTAGTCATATGATGTAATTTCTGATAATAAGCAACACCTACAAATATTTCAGCATCAACTCTCTCACCGGTTACGCCGTTGTACAATGATTCACATCCTGCAGATTCAAATCCATGGTTTATCAGGTATTGCTTAATTTCAGTTTCAATTTCCTTGTTGAATGGAGTACCATCAACACGTTCCCCTTCTAAACAGCCTGCTTTACCAGCAACCATTTCAAGCACCTGACCTACAGACATCCTTGAAGGAATAGCGTGAGGATTAACAATTAAATCTGGAACAACACCAAATTCTGTAAATGGAATATCATCAGAAGATAATATTAAACCTATAACCCCTTTCTGCCCGTGTCTTGATGCGAATTTATCTCCAAACTCAGGCTGTCTTGTATCTCTAACTCTTACCTTAGCAAGTCTTGAACCTTCAACAGTTTCAGTCAAAAGAACAGCATCAATAATACCTTTTTCACCATGACGGACAGTTACAGAAGTTTCCCGTCTTTTCTCAGCAGCACTTGCCAATTCGTCAAACTCGCCTAAAAATCTTGGAGGTGAAGTTTTACCAATTAACACATCACCGGATTCAACATAGGACTCTGGATTAATAATACCGAATTCATCAAGATTTTTATATTCTTCATCTGAACGATATCCTTTCATATTCTTGTCTGGAAGTTCAAATTTATCAACTTGTCCTCCAGGATATCTTTTTTCTGAAGTATCATATGATCTGAAAAATGAAGATCTGCCCAAACCCCTTTCAAGAGATCCTTTGTTAATAACCATTGCATCTTCCATGTTATATCCTTCATAACTCATCAATGCAACAACAAAGTTTTGTCCTGATGGCCTCAAATCATAGTTTGTTGAATCAATAATACGTGTTTTAACAATTGGAGTTTGAGGTTGATGTAATAAATGAGCCCTTGTATCTGTACGGAACCCATAATTGGAAACATATAAACCTAATGCCTGTTTGGTCATTCCCGCTTCCATCGTGTTCCTTGGCGAAGAATTATGATCAGAAAATGGAATAATACCTGCACAGATACCTAACATAGTAGCAGGGTCTATTTCTAAATGAGTACTTTTAGGATTTAAATCATTTAATCCCATTGCAATATAGGAATTTTCCTCTTCTTCAGCATCCAAATATTCAATAATACCTTTGTTTATTAAGTCATCCCACGTTAATTTACCATTTGATATCTTGTTAATGTGGTCATTAGTCAAAAGAGGACTACCGTTTTCAACGATAATCAATGGTCTTCGTGCTCTACCCTGGTCATTAAAAATATATATCTCATTATTAGCCTCATAATGAGTAATATTCATCTCATTTGAAATTTGACCTTTTCTTCTTTTCTCCCTCATTTGTTGAGTAAATTCAACAGGATTATCACATGTTCCGAAGAGTTCACCATTGATATAAATTTTGGTTTTAGTAGTTGAATCCTCTTCAACAGGTTCTTCAAATTCAGGTTCAATAATATCCTCATTAGCCTCGAGGGTATCATCTTCATTGAATTCAATTGTATTTGATTCCGGATAAAATTCCTCCGGAATATTTAATATTTCACCAAATTCTTTATTGAGAAGTGTATTTTTCTTTAAATTAGCATTGTTTTTAAAAAAATCATCAATAATTGTTTTATACTCATTAATTTCATTGATTTTTTCATCATTACCCTCATCCTCGGGAGGATACTCTTCAAGCAATTTCTCATATTTATTACTAATTTGTCTAGGATGACGAATAGTATCAAATCCAAAAAATTTAAAAGCATTCATTACTTCAACATCATTGTATTCATTAGCCAAACTTCCATCCCCTTAAATTAAATCAACGTCCATAGTCTCAATTATATCCTTAATCTCTTGTTCATCGGAACCTTCAGAAATGTTACACAATAAAGCTAAATTCTTTACCAACCCACAATTTGGTCCTTCAGGAGTTTCATTTGGACAAATTTTACCAAATTGTGTTGGATGCAAATCTCTTGCTTCAAAGTGAGGTTGACTTCTAGTTAATGGAGAAACAACACGTCTTAAATGAGAAAGTGTACCCATATAACTAGTTCTATCTAGAAGCTGACTTACACCAGCTCTTCCACCAACCCAATTACCCGTAGCAATAGCATGTTTAATATTTTCAGTTAAAACATCACTACGGACAGCCTGCTTAATGGAAAGCTCCTTACCTCGAGAAATACTTCTTTCAAGTTGATAACTCATATCCCTAGTTAAATTGGTGAATGCTACTCGGAATAAATCCTCCATCAAATCTCCAGAAACTCTGAGTCTTTTATTAGTATAATGGTCTTTATCGTGAGGTTCTCTTAATTCATGGATAACCTCAAGCAACATTTCTGTCATTTCAGCTAAATATGTGGCTTTATCAGCACGTTTTTCTTTACTATCACCTAAATGAGGTAATAAATAGCGGTCAATAACCTCTTCGGCACGTTGCTTACGATAATCTTCAGACATTTTAAACGCAACACGATTTCCAATATATTTAATTGCCGCAGTAGTTAAATATTCATTTTTTTCCTCCACAGTTAAATCCTCCATTTCAGCAGGATCTAACTTAAGAGCATCATTTGAAACCTGAATATCATCTGCAATAATCATTTGAAAATTATTGTTGCTTTCAGAAATTTTAGTAATAATCTGTTCATCTGTGGATAAACCTAATGCCCTAAGTAAAATAACAAGAGGAATCTCACCAGGAACATATGGGAAAGAAACTCTTAAAAAGGCTTTATTTTTACGAGGTTTTTTATATTCTAATGTAATTCTAGCTCTAAAACCACTTTTAATTGAAGTAACAACTGCCTTGGCATGCCTATCCTCAACTTCCTTAACACGTTCTAGAATAACCTTATTAGGCGCAATTTCCTCCATTGTGACAACAGCCCTTTCAGAACCATTGACAATGAAATATCCTCCCAAATCTTGAGGATCCTCCTTCAGTTCTAATAATTCATCAGTTGAAAGGCCCTTAAGATAACAATAATCAGACTTTAACATTACTGGCAATTCACCAATATAAACCTCTTCCAAAGGATTATCTTCATCATCCTTGTTCAATGTCATTTCAAGATACATATGTGCAGAATAATTTAAGTTTCTAAGTCTCGTATCTATAGGATAAATGTTACTATTGGAACCATCAGCTTCACGAGTAAATGGTTTTTCAATCCTAACTTTACCCATTTTAACAGCATATTTGGTCTTTTTAATATCCCCCGTCTCATCATCGATTTCATCATTTTCTATAACAATAGGATCACTAATATCAATAATATTCTGAATCCTATTATTTACAAAATCATTATATGACTTAATATGATGATCAACTAAATCATATTTATCAAAAAATGCATCAACTAAACTCCAGTTATTATCCATAATTGATTTCCTCCAGCATTACCATAAAAAAGTAATAAAGATAAAAAAATATACAATGAAAATAAAATAAAAAAACGAATATTACTTCTTTAATTATATCATTATTCTTAATTTACTCCCAATTATCTAATCATAAGATAATTCATCTCAAACTAATTTATAATGAATTTCTAAAACAAAAAAATACAGAAATTAAACAATATAAACTCAACTCTAAATTATATAAATAACTAATCATCAATAATTATCCTATACGAAACAAACTCCCCTGCAGTCGTACTGTCTCGAGTAATCCTTAAAACATCACCCACAGAAATGTTATCATCTTCCTTGGAAAGCTCCACTACAACAGGATCAGAAATCTTAATTTTTGGAAGATCATTAATATCATAATCAGAATTTTGCTGTAATAAAACTTTTTCAGACTCTGAAATAACCTCATGTTTCGGTACTAAGTTATGTTTTTGAATATCTACTTTCAAATTCTATCCTCCAACAAGAAAAGTTAAATATAAAATTAGAACGGGTCCGACGGGAATTGAACCCGCGGCCGCTTGGTTAAAAGCCAAGCGCTCTGCCAGACTGAGCTACGGACCCTAAAAAAAATATAAATTTAAGCGCCTTGGCCGGGATTTGAACCCGAGTCGCGGGCTCGACAGGCCCGCATGATAGCCCCTACACCACCAAGGCACAGAA
>CADBPS010000095.1 GCA_902796575.1 uncultured Methanobrevibacter sp.
GCAAAACAGGACAACAAACACTTGAACTTAACGAAACGAAAGAATTAACAACGCTAGATTCCTTCGCTTAATCTAGCACCCTATAAAGAAATAATTAGGGTAAAGATTACCTGTAAGCTAAACAAGTATTTTTTCTCATTATACTTCTCATCATGCCTAAAATAATTGCATATTACTGTCCAAACTCCAGAAAAAACAAAAATTTGCAGTATTGCAATGGATTTTGGATCAGGCCATATCTTTAAACATAGCATTTCAATGAAGGTGTGGAAAAATGGATGAAAATTATTGAATGATGAAGTAGCAATTTTGATGAAGCTGATTAAATGTATCAGTTCTTAAAATTCCAGGATCATAAATATAGAGCCAAATCATGAAAATTATGAAAGGTATAAAAAATATAATCAAATCTTTATAACTCAATTTACGAAGAATACGACTTAGATGTAAACGATACGCCCACATGTATAATATGTGATGATTACACAGTATTTATTTTTTTCTAAACAATTAGCTCATTATGGATTTAATCTAAGTTTCAGATATGTCCATAAAATAATCCAAATAACTCAAATTGTCATCCTAATAATAAAAATTCTACAAGAACGAGGAGAGGTCAACATCTTTTAATATCTTTTTTCTTAAGAGTTTATCTATACCTGTTCCGTATTGAGCCGCTTTTTTTGGTCGGTATGCAATTTTACTGTCCAGGCCTTCATTATACGCAAACTTTCTTAAAATATTTTTACGTAAAACATCTCCTGAACCTGATATTTTATACTCAACAGGCAAATTAATTGCATATTCAACAAGAGTCCTGTCAAGAAACGGCAATCTTAATTCAACGGAGTTAAGCATTGCACAGGCATCATCTCTTTCCAGGTTAACATGATACATATTGGAAATGTCTTCCCGTATTTCAGATTCCAAAGTTTGGCTGTCAAAACTTTTCAGGTATCTGTTATATCCTCCAAACAGTTCATCAGCACCCTGACCTGAAATAGCTACCTTTAAATTGTCTTCATGAATCATTTTTGTTGCAAAGTATGTTGTAAGTCCAACGCCTACTTTCATTAGATTATCATCACCGATAGCATGAACAACACTGGCTAAATGATTTTTTATTAAATTTTCAGTTATTATTTGGGTTTTTAAAGGCAAATTCAAAAATTCCGCCCCATATTTTGCAGCTTCCAAATCTTTTGAACCTTCACGGCCTACAGCATACAATGTTATATCCAGTTTTTTATTACAGGATATTTCCTTTAAAAGCAATGCTAAAATTGAACTGTCAATGCCACCTGAGAATATTACACCAATTTCATCCAGTCCTTCAACCCTTTTTGAAACGCTTAATTTTAACAGCTTATCCAATTTATCAGGATCAGCGTCAGTTATTTTTTCATGAACACAGTTCAGCTCATATGTATTCCAGTTGAAAAGAATATGACCCGGTTTTAATGTCTGTATATCATCACATGAAATGTCCATTAATCCGTCACGGGAAGAAGAAAAAGCAGAAAAATCATTTGTGACCGAATAAAACAAAGGTTTTACACCTAACGGGTCGCGGACAATAGCTAGATTAACACCATCCCATACTGCAAAGGAATAATCTCCATCCAATAATTTGACACTGAAAGATACTGCCTTGAATAAATCATTATTATTGTAATAATCGATTAAATATAGCAATGCCTCACTGTCAGAACTGATATCCGTATCAATACCAACCTTGGCAAGAAAATTCTTAAGAGTATTGTAATTATATAATTCTCCATTAAAAACAAGAACAAGATTACTGTTAAAAACAGGCTGATTAACAGAACAGCGACTATCAGATTCATAAATTGAAAGCAGATTATGACCTAAACCAATATCATATTCATTATCATCATAATAATCGTTTAAATTTATATCAAGATGAATATCATCAAGAAAAAGTCCTGATGAATCCAAACCCCTGTTTTTAGATGATTTTAACATTTGAACAAGGTCATTGCCCTTGAAACTGCCCTGAATACCAACAATAGAACACATGATTATGGCCTTTTAATCTGAAATGGAAGTAAAAATTATGGTTTAACACCATTTGAAAGTATATCCACAACCATATCGGCGAAATAATCCATTTCAAAATCAGCATCTTTACTGTAAACTCTGCATAAAATAGAAGACTGGAACATTAAACAAAAACTCATCAGGGATAAAACTTTAGGATCAAGCTCTCTTATTCTTCCTTTTTCAACCTGCAAGGCATAAAACTCATTTAATCTGTTGAATATTACATCAGTAATATCTGAAATTAAATGTTTTTTACCGGGAATATCTCTGACTTCCTCCATTGCAACTTTAATAACACTAAAATCACTATCGGAGAATTCCAATAATCTATAAAATCGGGTGGTTATATAATCATCAAATTCTTCATCTTCTCTAAAATCAAAAAGTTCATCTAATTTCTTTTTGAATAAGTCCAAATGGTATTCTTTGCTGATATTTATCAGGTTTTGTTTAGTTTTAAATTTTCTAAAAATTGTAACCTCATTAAAACCTGCTTCCTCAGCTATTCTTTTTGTCGTCGCTTTTTCAACCCCTTCTTCCTGAAGAATTTTGAAGGTTGATTCTATAATTTTTGCTTCAGTGCTGTTTTCCTTAATCTCCATACTGTTCAATTTATTTTTTATAATATATATCAATAAGGGGTAAACCTAGTATTATCAACAACATGGAATATTAAATAATCTAAAATATCTAAGTTTAAAAAAAAATTCAGTGAAAAAAAAGATTGGAGAAATTCATTAAAAAGAAAATCTCCAAGGGATAGAAGAAAATAAAAAAAAGAGAGGAAAAAATACTAATTTACAAGTTTATTTTCTTCTGATAATACCGACACCACCAAGAACTACAAGTGCTGCAAACAATATCAATATTGGATTACCTGTTGCAGGCATTGAACTGGATGTATTTTTTGCACCAACATTTTTTGGTTCAGCTGTTTTGTTTGTGTTTGCATGAATATCTTTGCTTGGCTCAAGAGTTTTTGTATGTGCATTGTCTGATCCTGCAGCATTGCCGACAGTTGTGTTCTTGTGTACGTTACTTGATCCTGTAACATTACCAACAGTTGTGTTCTTGTGTACATTACTTGATCCTGCAGCATTTCCAACAGTTGTGTTTGCATGTGCATTACCTAACACAGTGGCATTTTTAACCGTTGTATTTGTTTGTGTGTTATTGATTGGTTCTCCAGCTGCATGTCCCATATGAGCATAGTCAGGAGGAATAATTGCCCTTGCAACAGTATCATTACCGGTAATATTAGTACCGTTAGTACTGTTGGTAACGTTAGTATTATTAAACTGACTTCCAGATAAACCATTCATACCTTGGCAGACACCACCGGAGTAGCTTCCCACTTGATTAGCATAGTATTGACTTCCAGCAGTACCAGGTTCATTAACAGCAGCACAGACTGCGCCTGCTGATACAAAAATACAAAATATTACAAGAATTGCTAATAATTTATTTTTAAGATCCATACTATCACCTCAATGAATTGGTAGGGAAGCCGATGATTTTTAATCAGGGGCTTCATCGTACAACAAAATATATGGAATAGATAGTATATAAAGATTTTCGAGTGTAGGTACTCACTTACATCTAAAAAACATAAATAAAGAAATATTACAACTATTTAAATAAAAAAATTGAATATTAAAAACAATAAAGAAATTTAAAGAAAATTAATTAAGTTTTAAACGAAATTTTTGGAAATGATTAAATGACTGTCATTTCTTATGCGGGAAAATCAGACTCTAAAAAACAGCAGAAATGTTTTTGTAAAACATAAATAAGTGTGTTGATTGTAATTGGATTAATTTAATCGCTATTAATCCAATCACCTATGTTTTAAAATTTTAGCACTAAAGATTATAGTGTATATTATGCAGTTTATACAGGCAAACTGAACTGCTTGAAGGGAAGGCATAAATCATATAATCCAGTTCTTCAAGAGTTATCTTTTTGTTAATGATAAATGCAAACATATTGGCCACATTCTCTGCATCAGCAGCATAAATTTCAGCGCCAACAATGTTCAATTCTTTATCTACAATAACCTTCACTTCTGCTGTTGAATCATTTTTAAGTTCGGCCGAATAGGACCTGCCATATCTGATTCTGTGAATATCATATTCATCACTTTCATCGCCAACATATGCCGGAATACCAACGGTAGCTATTTTAGGAATTGTATATGCTACAGCAGGAATAACCGGATATGTTATATCGCCTGCTTCACCCAATAATTCCTTAGCAAGATATTTGGACTGATGAATAGCTACAGTTACAAGTTTGGCGATACCCGTGTCTGCAACATCACCTACAGCATAAATGTTGGAAACATCAGTCTGCAAATGATTATTTACTTTGATTCCGTTTTTGGAATATGTTAAGCCAACATTTTCAAGACCAATATCCTCGACATTAGCAGTTCTGCCAATAGCTGAAATAACATAATCTCCTGTTAGAGTTAAACCGCTTTCACATTTAACTGTAAAAGCATTCGGATAAGATTTATTATCACATTTTGCTTCAGGATCTCTTAAATATTTATCCACATTCAAACCCTTCTCGGCATTGTGTATTCTTTTTTCAGGGTCTTTAATTTCAACACTGCCATCCTTGATGACTTCACTTACACTTTCATTAAAATGGAAGCGTATATTATTCTTTTTAAGTTCGGATATGATTTTTTGAACATAAGGCTGATGGAAGTATTTTAAGGCCATACCACCTCTTATAATCACATCTGCTTCAAGACCGGCCTGTGCAATAATTGATGCAAATTCCATAGCTACAAAACCTCCTCCCATGATAATCGTATGTTTGGGAAGTTCGCAGATATCCAGAAAATCATTGCTGTCATGCAAGTATTCACTGCCGGGAATATCCGGAAACATTGGCTTTAAACCTGTAGCTATTACAATTTTATCAGTTGTATATATGTCATCGTTGACACGAACCTTATGTTCGTCAATAATAACACCTTTTCCGTGGGCAACATCCAAATTATATTCTTTAAATTTGCCATCAAGGAAAGCAGACATATTTTCAATACGTTTCTGTTTAAATTTCATCAAATCTGACCAGTCAACCTCAAAATCACAGGATTTTCCAACACCTTCAAAATTATCCCCTAACGCCTTTATTTCATATGGCGCATCTAGCAATGCTTTGGAATTACAACCCCTGTTTGCACAGGTACCACCATACAGGCTTTCTTCAACAATTAAAATTTTAAGCCCTTCTTTTCTCAAAAATCTGGCGCCTTGCCATGCCGCATTACCGCTGCCAATGTAAATAACATCATAATCCATATTGTAAACCTCATTATAAATACTAAAAAAATTATAGTTAATACTATCAATATGACAAATAATAAACGTTACCATAACACATATCAGAGTAAACTGGAAGTTTCAAAAACATCAAAAATAGATTATCTGATTAAGGAATCCCGATATAGTGAAGCATTAACACTAATTGATAAAAAGCTTGAAAAAGAAAAAAGTGCAGATAATTGGAATCTCAAAGGAATCATTCTGGATAAATTAAATGAATATGAAAAATCAGCTGAATCATTCAGCAAAGCACTAGCTATAAATGAAAAATCCGAAATTAAAGTAAATAAAGCAAATACTTTATATAAATGGGCTAAAATTGCATATTTCCCGGAAGGAAATTATGAAAAAGCCATTGAATTGGTTAATGAAGCAATGGAGATAATGCCTCCTGAAAATGATTTGTCGGAATATTATTTTCTGAAGGGAGAAATTCTGGAAGCACTTGGAGAATATATAGAGTCTAAAAAATCATTTTTAATAGCTTATGAAAAATTTGATGAACTCGAAATATTTGAAAAAGATGTTGATTATCTCAAAAATACAGATGACACTTTGATTATCGTTACTGGATATCACTATTATAATTACACACCTGAAGAAAACCAGATTGTTGAGTTAAGAAAAGAAGATGATAATGAACATGATAAGGATGCAATAGCTATTTATTTTAATGAAAATAAGATAGGCTATGTTGCAAACAGTGAATACACATTAATTGACGAGGTTGAAAGTGCATCAAAAATAAGAAAAAAAATAAATGAAAACAGTAAAGCTAAAATCCTCTTTAATTATCTGGACAGCTATCTTATAGCAAAACTGTTATAATTAAGCTCTGTTAAGTTCCAATTTTAAATCATATTTGGCAAATTCTGTTTCCCTAAGAAATTTATTCATGTCTTTGTCCAGTTTTAAGGCCAGACTGACAACTACTTCCAGAAACTCATCGAAATCATTACTGGAAGAAGAATCAAGACCATGAGCTAAAATGGAATTATTCCTTTTTAGTGTCAGACTTTTAATTCTCTTTTCGTTCTCGATATAATACTTACCCAAATCATCATCCAGTTCGTTAAGCAGCAGAAAATCTCGTGAGAGGCCAATTCTTATTTTACCGTCTTCCCTGATTTTTTCCAGCGTCTCGATGAACTCATCTGAAACATTATTCTTTTTAAGTATACCCACATCAACATCAGAACTGTCAATATCATATTTACCGAGTCTGACCTGAGCAATTAACTCGAAGGACCTGTATAAACGGGCAATTGCATCATCATATTTATATTCTTCCGCCCTTCGTTTAGAATTATTAATCAAAGATGCGAGAATATAACAGTTCTTTAAATTCTGGGATCTGGAATTGACAATATTTCCCAACGCCCTTAAATTCTGCTTTAGCTTGTCTTTGATATCAAACAAAGCAAGACTGTTCATGTCAACTTTAAGAAAATACTTATAGGCATTCTCAAAATCCATATTGTCCCAATAATAATAAGCCCTACAGAGACTTAGATAATGTTCTTTCCCGACACTAAAATCAACAACATGCTTTAAAATGTCAATACATTGCATGAACCGATTAGCGTTAAAATTGGATCTTATTCTCATAAAAGCAAAGCGGTCATAAATCTTATACAGATTCTGGTAATTAATAATTTCGGTACCTGGAAAAACCTCACCGGTAGTCCTATCACCACCAACACAGATTAAATCTTTATTATAAAACATACCGCAGCATGCCATCGCTGCAGACATTGTTTTCGTACCTGAAGTATAATCCATTATAATACTGAAATCATCATCATAAACAAAATCAAAATTAACAATTTCAGTTTCGAAAGTCTCAAAACAGGTATTGAAATCATCAATAGCTTCTAGGGGAACAATCTGGTAATCTTCATCAGGGATAAATTCATCATTGTCTCGTTTAAATAAATCTCCAATACAATCAATCGTGTATTTTGATTTGTTTGAAGCGAAAAAAACAATGAAATTAGGATGAATTTTATGGATAGTTGAATATAACTTTTCAGCAAGTGAATTGAATCCTGCTTCATCGGAATCGAAATTAATTCCAGTTCCGACAGTCATGAACAAAATAATCTTTCTTCTTCTCAAACATATCACCTTTTTATGCTAATTATATATTTGATTATTAAAGAAATTAACTATTGAGCGAAAAAATACCATACAATATAATTGCTCAGAAAATAATTTTTATTAACCCTGCTTTAACTAAAAAGCATCAGTTAAAAAACAGCATTAAATCAAAAAAATAAGATATGCATTCACATCTATAAAACAATTTGATAGTCCACTTTACGATTATCCCTCAATCTTGAGTCCATTGCAACCAAATCATAGACTAAAGGATTTGTAATTAAAATGCACCAGATATTATAAGTAACAGTGATAAAGTCATCATTAAGCCTAATGTCATCATGGATAATAGGGCACTTATAGGGAAATTCACTTTCATCAAATATTAAATGAAAATCACCCTTTTTGGTAATATGGGGTATTAACGGAAAAGTTCTGCACTGAATAGGCCTGATATCTCTGTCACATTTTGGAGGATTTTTACATTTAACAAGATAAACAGAATCCTTCCATGAATATGGATATTTGACTTCTTTGGGATTTAAACAGTACAGTTCAAAAGAATCACTATCTTCATACATTAATTCTTCACCGGGAATTAAATAAAGTGCCAAATCTTCATTTCGATAGTCTTCCTCATCATAAACACAGCACACTTCACCGCATAATTTGCCGCAGTCAAAATCAACAGGTGAAACTTTGTCTAATTCATCATAAATCTTTCTTATTGTATTTTTCATTTCCTCTGCTGTAACTTCCATACTATCATCAAATATATTTTAACTCATCTTTGGTTTTGCCGAATTTAATTCCGTTTTCTGAATTATTGGGCAACAGGGAGGTAACGGTTAAAGGATAGTCATCATCTGGACTTATAAGCATTGTATGAGTAACATCCTTTTGGGTTACAATAACAATTTTATATGTGTTTTCAACAGTAGTAAGTTTACCTTTTAAAAAAACATCACTGAAATTTTGTTTGTATAAATAATCAGGTAAATCCACACTTATTTCAAAGTAATCAAGTATTTCTTTTAAAATCATAGTATTTTAATCCATTTTTGGTAGTTTATCCTGGTCTGATTCATATGATGAACCTATCAATTCTCCAGTTTCAGTATCAAACTGTCTGAAACCACCATCTTCATATCTTACTTCACGATAATAACCTTCACCTTCCTGAGCATTAAATTTAACACTTTCTGATATAATTTTACTCATAAAAAACACCTTCATTTTCGTTAAAATAATAAAAATTGAGGATAAACATCCTCATGAGCTAATAGTTATTTTATTAGAAACTATTGCTTGGTTATATGTGGAAGTTATTATATAAATACCTTGCGGCAAATTGATATTTAATTTAGCTATTCCAGAAGAGTTGGTTGCTCTATTATAAAATACACCGTTAATATTGAATGTTATCTTGGCACCGTTTAAAGGATTTCCATGACCATCAACTAATTTAACTGTATAAATAGTACCGTCCTTATATTTCATATATATGTCTTCACCGGTTAATACAGGAAGTACAGTAATGTTATATGATCTTTTAAGGTCAGTTACTGGATCAACAGCAGTTAAAATGTATGTGCCATTAGGTAAATTAATATTCAATTTTGCAGTTCCATTCTCATTAGTTAGGCGTGTGTAAAATACTCCGTTAATATTCATAGTAATGTTTTTATTTGGCAAAGGATTTCCTTGACCATCAACTAATGAAATATAGAATTGAGAAGCATTTCTATAATATTTAACTAAATCCTGAGCAATTAATGTAGATAAAACGGTGATTGAACTGGTTACACTAGTATTGTTATAGTATGTTGTAATACTGAAGTTACCAGGAACTAAATTGACATTGAAAGTTGCAATTCCATTATCATTACTGGTTCTTGTATAATTTCTACCGTTAATTTCAAAAATTACCTTTTGATTTGCATCACCAATATCTGCTTTAAACTGAGAATCATTTTTATAATATTTAACTAAATCACGAGCAAATATAATGGAAGATAAAGCATATACTTTTAAACAGGCTGTAGAATCAGACAGGTATAAATCCTCCCATCCGTCACCAGTATTTAAAAATGAAGTATTGGCAAGGTAATGCTGTCTTGCATCAGTATAAAACGGCAGATATTTGGTTAATATTTCAACTGTGAAATAATCATCACATGCGACGGGAACATTCTTTTCCAGTTTAACTGTATGATATCCGGCATACGGACTGACACCATTTTGAGTCAGTGCCAACTTATCATTAACATAAATATTAATTGTATAATCCGTATTGGATTCATTGAAATAAGTTCCAACAGCAGCAATATAATCATTGGATATTGCCTGATAAACATTTTTGTATGATAATGTTGCAGAATTACTTTTTAGGAATTTCAGATTTCCACCTAAATCAGTCTGATAATTCCTGGTGTAATTTTCTGTATTATTGATAAGAAAAGCAAAAGATCTTTCAGTAAAAAGACGCGTATCATAATAGGAAATATAATTAAAGCCTTCATTACCAAAGTCTGTACCATAGCTATTCTTAATAATCCATGCACCATCGCCTGCAGGAGTTTTCACAAAATTACTGGCTGAATAAGTATCATCCCAACCTACAACTGTAACGGCATGGGATAGTGGTTCCTTTCCATAATAATACATTGCACCATTTGCTTCGTTGTAATATTTCTCTTCAAAGGCAAAATGGCATAATGCAGATACTGCACCATAATCTACGATTGCTCTTTTAATGGCATCATTATCTGTAAAACTGGAACGCGGATTAATAAACACAACATCAAGAATATGAATGTTATCTGGAGATGATATCAATGAAGATATTTTACCCAACTCATCATAAGTATCTTTGTCAGCCGGAAGCATACCCAACCAGTTGATGACATAATTTAACGGGTTATATAAATTCGATGATTCAGCTATATCCTTGGAACCGTATTTTGAATATTTAAGTTCACTGCTCACCATATTGTTTTCTGAAAAATCATATAAAACACCAGTTGCTTTAAGTAAAGCAGATTCCAAAGCACCACATACTCCAAAAGCCCAACATGAATTCATATCGCCCTGATTTTTAACCGGACTTACCCATCCGAAATCAGATGAACTAAATTTGGCAGGCAAGTTAGTAATGTTAAGTTCATCGTCCTTGAGCACGATTTTACTTCCTTCTTCAACAATTATTATTGCATAATCAGTATCATTCAATATTAACAAATCATTGGCATAATCATTTCCGTATAAATAGCAATTATCCAAAAAAACACCATGAACAGCTTCATTGTTTCGAACAAAAACTGAATCAACTATTCTTAAATCCCTGTCATAAGCATAAACTGCATTTTTAGTATTATTGACAAAATGATTATTATTCATAGTAAATCTGGAATAGTCCGCATAGATGGCACCACCATTAGAAAGATTTACATCACTTAATACATTGTTTTCGAATAAAGTATAACTTATTAAACCGTCAACATTGGAAGCGTAAATAACACCACCATCATAGAATGCACCGTTATTGAGAAAATCACTGTTATTAACTGTTAAACTTCCATATAACTGGAGTAATGCTCCCCCGAATCCGGATTTACAGTTATCAAATCGACAAAAATCAATGAGAACTCGGTGATCTCCACTTTCATCATTGCCCAATGTGTCAATAAATAATGCCCCACCATTCTTTTCGGATGAAACATTAACAAAAGTATTATTCAGAAAGGTGGCTTTATCAACAGCTTTTAAACCAATAGCTCCGGCTGTTTGACTGGCATGTAAGTTAATGAATTTGGAATTATGAACTATAGTTATCTCATCATTGTGTAAAGCTGATGAATAATTTGAATTTATATTAGCGAAGGAACATTTTTCCAGTAAAACATAAGCCTGTCTAGCATAAACCATAGCATTGTTTATAGGAAAAGAACTGGTAAAAGTACAATTGTAAGCTTCCAACTTAATATCATTTCCAAAAATTGCTGCTCCACGTTTTGCATAATTATCTGCAAAAGAACTGTTAACGATGTATGCTGAACCACGTGCATAAATCGCCCCCCCATCATCATTAACCATGTTTTTAGCAAAATAAGAGTTTTTAATTGTGATATTGTCAGCATCTGAAAAAATAGCACTTCCGAACTCAAAATTAGCATTAATGAAAACAAGATTGTTAATAGTTATGTTTTCCCCGATAACCTGAAAAATTCTGCTTTGATTGGATGCATCAATAGTATGGCCATTACCATTGATACAGTAGTTGGTCTTGTTAATAAGTATACCTTCTTTCAAATCAGCATCACTTTGAGAATCAAATTTATAATCGTGAGTGATCTCTAAATTATTGTTACTGTTATCAACTTTATTTTGAAGATCTGTAAAATTTCCATCAGCATAAACTGTACTGACAGATACAAACAAAATCAATAAAAGTAAAATTAATTTAAATTTTTTCATAAATACTATAACCTCCATTTATTAGGTATATTATTAAATAGTATAAATAAATTATTGAAAGCATTTTGAAGCATAATCAATTAATTCTTCATTTTTAATAGATTATTATGAACAATACTTCAAATAATAACTTAACATACCTAAAAATAATAAATAAGAAATTATCTATTTTAAATTTTAAAAAAAATAATCTTATTTGATACAATTAAAATAAAATTACATTAACAATGTCAATTCAATAATCATAAATTAAATTCAGTGATATTTAAAAAAATATCATTTTAGAATTAATTTTTTAACTCCAGATAATGATACTTTTTGTACAATTCAATTTAAAGAAAAAAGTTTAATTTATAATGAATTATCATGATTTTTAATAAGATTTATATAAATCAAACATACATAATTTATATATGTTATAGAGTTAGGTGTTTTATATGAATGAATATAGTAAACATATTGGAAATAGGATTAGAGAATTGAGAGAACTTTCAGACATATCCGTTCAGGATATTGCCGAAGAATTAAATGTTGATAGGGAAACATACATAAAATATGAAACTGGAGAAATTGATATTCCAGCTAGCTTCATTTATGAAATTGCACACAAATTTAAAGTAGATTTAAGTTTGCTTTTAACAGGAGAAGAAAGCAGGATGAGTATCTTTGATATTACAAGAGCAAACAAAGGTATCTCAGTGGAAAGAAGAAAAGAATATAATCATGAAAATTTATGCTCCAAATTTGTTCACAAAAAAGCAGAAACATTTTTAGTAACAGTAGATCCTGAAAAAAATCCGATTCCATCTTTGAATTCACACCCTGGCCAAGAATTTAACTATGTTCTTGAAGGAACATTAAAAATTTACATTCATAATAACGAAATTATACTAAATGAAGGAGATTCTATATTTTTCGATTCAACCCATAGACATGCAATGGTAGCACTTAATGATAAACCGGCTAAATTTTTAGCAGTATTAATGTAGAAGGGAAATAATATGACATCAGTAATTGGAGATTTTGTTGAAAAAGTTGATTTTGATACATATGAAGATTTTCACAAAAATTTTAAGTTGAAATATGATAATGACTTTAATTTCGGGTTTGATGTAGTAGACAAATATGCAGAAATCGATCCTGATAAAATAGCATTAATCTGGACTAACGACAGTGAAGAAAAACACACTTTCACATTTAAGGATATGAAAGAATACTCCAACAGAGTTGCAAACCTATTTAAAAGTTTAGGTATTAAAAAAGGCGATAAAGTAATGCTTACCTTAAAAAATAGATATGAATGGTGGTTCTGTATGGTGGCACTGCATAAAATCGGTGCTATAGCCATCCCGGCAACCCATATGTTAAAACTTCACGATATTGATTTCAGATTAAAACAGGCTGAAGTAAAACTTGTTGTTAGTGTTGAAGAAGACACTTTACTTCCAGATTATGAAGAAGCTGAAAAAGAACTGGATTACGATTTAAAAAAGCTCGTAATTGAAACCGAGAGAGACGGTTGGATTAACTTCAATGAAGCTATTAAAGAGCAAAGCCCAGAATTTGAAAGACCAACCGGAGATGACAAAACATACGCTGAAGAAGTATTTCTCATTTATTTCACATCAGGAACAAGCGGTTTGCCTAAAATGGTTTCACACAAGCATACATATGCCTTAGGACACATAATAACAGCCAAATATTGGCAAAATGTTGTAGAAGACGGTATTCACCACACTGCAGCAGACACAGGATGGGGAAAAGCAGTCTGGGGAAATCTTTACGGACAATGGATTTCAGGTACTGGAATATTCATCTACGATTATGAAAGATTTAACGGAATCAAATTACTTGAAAAAATAATTGAAAACAAGGTAACAACATTCTGTGCACCTCCAACAATTTATCGATTTTTAATCAAGGAAAAAATTGAAGGTTATGATTTTTCAAATTTGACCTATGTTGCAACAGCTGGAGAACCGCTTCCTCCTGAGGTATCACGAAGATTTAAAGAAATTTCAGGTTTGACAATCAAGGAAGGATTCGGGCAGACTGAAACTACACTGTCAATAGGAACATTTGTCTGGTTGGATGCTAAATTAAGCTCAATCGGAAAACCTTCCCCATTATTTAACTTAGAATTATTAGATAACAATGATGAAAAAGTGGAAATAGGTGAAGAAGGAGAACTCTGCTTTAAACTCGATGAAGACAACCGTAACCCGGGATTATTTAAAGAATATTATAAAGACCCTGTTAAACAGGCTGAACAGATTCATGACGGATATTATCACTGCGGAGACACTGCATGGATAGATGAAGATGGATATGTTCACTTTGTTGGGAGAAATGATGATATTATTAAATCATCAGGATATCGTATCGGACCATATGAAGTGGAAAGTGCAGTTATATCGCATGAAGCAGTTACAAACTGTGCAATAACAGCATACCCTGATGAAATCAGAGGTCAGATAGTTAAAGCAAGCATCATACTACAGCCAGGTTATGAAGCATCAGATGAACTTACAAAAGACATTCAGAATCATGTTAAACGTGTTACAGCCCCTTATAAGTACCCAAGAATGATTGAATATGTTGATGAAATTCCAGAAACAATCAGCGGTAAAATAAGAAGGGTAGAAATTAGAGACAAAGACAAAAATCAATAGGAGAGTATTATGATTGAAGAAGAAATATCATTTCCGGTCATTAACAAGGAAGAGTGTAAAGGATGCAAAAGATGTATTATAGGATGTCCTCAAAATGCAATTCTTCTTTCACAAGATATGAATAATGCAGGATATCAGTATGCGTACTACAGTGGAAATGGATGTACCGGATGTAAAGACTGTTATTTTACATGTCCGGAACCATTAGCACTTGAAGTACATCAATATAAAAAAATAGTTAATGATAAAATCAGCAAAATGATTAAAGCAAAAGTAGCTAATAAAGGAGGAAAATAAATGAGTAATCAAATGGTTAAAGGAAATACTGCAGTTGTCATTGGTGCAATGTATGCCGGCTGTGACTGTTTCTTTGGATACCCTATTACTCCTGCAAGTGAAATTTTACATGAAGCATCAAAATACTTCCCAATGGTTGGAAGAAACTTCGTTCAGGCCGAAAGTGAGGAAGCATCCATTAATATGGTTTATGGTGCATCAGGTACAGGTCACAGAGTTATGACCTCCTCATCAGGACCGGGCATAAGTTTAATGCAGGAAGGATTTACATTTCTTGCAGGTACAGAATTGCCTGCAGTTATTGTGGATATTATGAGAGCAGGACCTGGACTTGGAAATATCGGACCTGAACAGGGGGATTATAATCAAATTGTTAAGGGCGGAGGTCATGGAAACTATAAAAATATAGTCTTGGCTCCAAACAGTGTGCAGGAAATGTGTGATTTAACTATGAAAGCATTTGAACTTGCAGATAAGTGGAGAAATCCTGTTGTCGTTTTAGCTGACGGTACTTTAGGCCAGATGGCAGAGCCATTAGTATTTCCAGAAAAAGCTGTTGAACCTAAAAATGATAAGGAATGGGCAGTAAAAGGAAACAAGGAAACGATGAATAATCTTATTACATCAATTTTTAATGATTTCAATGATTTGGAAGATTTCAACTACAAACTTCAGGAAAAATACGCTAAAATAGATGCTGAAGAAGTTATTTTTGAAGAATATAATTTGGAAGATGCAGAAATTGTTTTAGTTTCATACGGAATCAGCAGCAGAATCGCAAGATCAGCAGTTGACAAAAGCCGTGAAAAGGGATTGAAAGTTGGACTTTTAAGACCAATAACATTATCTCCTTTCCCAACTGAAAGAATTAAAGAATTATCTGATAAAAATGTCAGTTTTATTTCGGTTGAAATGAGTAACGGCCAATTACTGAAAGATGTTCAGTTTGCTGCTTTAAGAAAAGAAAACACTCATCTTGTTAACAGAATGGGCGGCAACTTAATTGAACTAAAGCATGTTCTTGCAAAGATTTATGAAATAGCTGGATTTGAAGATGAAAACTTAAACACTTCCAAAAGAAGTGAAGAAAAAGCCAGCCCAAATATTATTGATTAAGGATGTGGAAAAATGAGTGAAAAAACAAACAACAATTACGAATTACAGATACGAAGAAATCCACAATCCCTTTTGGAAGAATATCGAAGAAAAGGAACCAATATTAAATCAACTCACTACTGTGCAGGTTGCGGACATGGAATTATACACAAATTAATTGCAGAATGTATGGATGAACTTGGAATTCAGGAAAGATGTGTGATGATTTCACCTGTCGGATGTTCAGTATATGCATATTTCTATTTTAACTGTGGAAATTTCCAGACTGCACATGGAAGAGCACCTGCAGTAGCCACAGGTATTTCAAGAGCTGAAGACAATGCAATTATTATAAGCTACCAGGGAGATGGTGATTTAGCATCAATTGGTTTGAACGAAACATTACAGGCCGCAAACAGGGGAGAAAAGATTGCAGTATTCTTTGTAAACAACACAGTTTATGGAATGACAGGAGGACAAATGGCTCCAACAACACTGATTGGTGAAAAAACAGTTACCTGTCAGACCGGAAGAGATCCTGACTTTACAGGCCATCCTGCCCATATGTGTGAATTAGTTAATACTTTAAAAGCACCTGTATTTATTGAAAGAGTATCACTTGCAAATCCTTTAAAAATCAGACTTGCAAAATTTGCAATTAAACAGGCATTAACCGTTCAAAAAGAAGGAAAAGGATATTCATTTGTCGAAATATTATCTCCATGCCCTACTAACTTAAAACAGGATGTTAAAGGTGCACAGGAATTTATTGAAAATCAAATGGAAAAAGAATTCCCTGTTAAAAACTTCAGAAACAACCTGTACAAGAAAGAACCTGTTCAAAGACCGGTCAGTGATTTTTCAACTGAATCCCTGGATAAAATATTCAATGTTAAAAGAAGCGATGAGTCAGGATATGTAGATGATGACTTTGCTCCAATAAGCATTAAGGTTTCCGGATTTGGAGGACAGGGGGTTTTAAGTGCAGGTCTTACTATTGCAGAGGCCGCATGTGCTGAAGGAAAGCATGTTTCATGGTATCCAAGTTACGGCCCTGAACAAAGAGGAGGAAAATCAAATTGTTCGGTTGTAATTTCCAATAAAACAATAGGAACACCTGTTATTGATGATATTGATATTCTCATTGCTTTAAACAAACCTTCACTTGAACAGTTTTCACAGGATGTAAAAGAAGGAGGAACCATTCTTTATGATGCTCACATTGGGGAGTTTACATCAGACAGGAACGTGAATGTTATTTCAATGCCTTGTGTTGATATTGCAGAAGAACATGGTAATGCTAGAACTGCAAATACTGCACTTTTAGGTGCATTAACTGAATTGACAGACGTTTTAGACCGCGAATCCTACGAAAATGCTATTCGCGAAATGTTCTCATCAAAACCAAAAGTCATTGATGTGAATATTGATGTTTTAAAAGCAGGAGCTGAATGGTTGAAAAATAATTCATAGAGTGATTTAATGACATATAAAGAAATATCCGAGGAATATTTAAAGAATTATAATATTAGTATAGGAGATACCATTAGAATTAATAAACAGGACATTTCCTATACTGGAATTTTGCTTGACAGATCAGAGGATGCTGAAGACGGATATCTTGTTTTGAAATTATCAAGCGGATATAATATTGGAGTAGCTATTGAAAATACTAATGCGGAATTAATTGAAAAGGGAGACAAACCTAAAATCGGTTGGGATAAGGATGAAATTCCACATGATGATTCGAAACAGAACATTTCCATTATTTCAACCGGAGGTACCGTATCATCAGTCATTGATTATAAAACAGGAGCAGTTCACCCTGCATTTACTGCATCAGACCTTGTTAAGGCAAATCCAGAATTGCTGGATTATGCAAATTACAATGTAAAAGCACTGTATAATATTTTAAGTGAAAATATGCAGCCTAAATATTGGGTAAAAGCAGCCACTGAAATAGCTAATGACATTTCACAAGGAGTGGATGGTGTTGTTATAGCTCACGGTACAGATACAATGCATTATACTTCAGCAGCATTAAGTTTCATGCTGAAAACTCCGGTTCCAATTATAATTACCGGTGCACAAAGAAGTTCTGACAGGCCGTCAAGCGATGCCAATATCAATTTAATCGATTCCGTTATTGCTTCCAAAAGTGATATTGCAGAAGTATGTGTCTGTATGCACGGAAGTCTGAACGATGAGTACACATATTTGCACAACGGATGTAAAGTAAGAAAAATGCATACAAGCCGAAGGGACACATTCAGAAGCATAAATTCACAGCCTATTGCAAAAATAGAAAACAGAAAAATTGAATTCAATCCTGACTATTCCTACACAAAACGTGGAAGTAATGAACTGAAATTAAATTCGGATATTGAAGAAAAAGTCGGGTTTATTAAAAGTTTTCCAGGAATTTCCGAAGAGTTTATTGAATACCATATTGATAAAGGGTATAAAGGCCTTGTTATTGAAGGTACCGGTCTTGGACATGTTCCGGATAATCTAATTAATTCATTTAGAAGAGCTAAAGAGGAAAATATACCTGTTATTATGACTTCACAATGTATTTATGGCAGAGTCAATATGAATGTTTATTCCACAGGCCGTGAGCTGATTGATGCTGGAGTTGTATCTGCACTGGACATGACCCCTGAGACAACATATGTTAAATTATGCTGGGCATTAGGCCAGAGTGATGATTACAGTGAAGTAATAAAGATCATGCATAGCAATATTGCCGGTGAATTTGGTGAAAAATCATCAATAAAGGATTTTTTAAATTAAGGTTGTGTTAGAATATGGATTACGATAAACTAGGATTGAAAATGGGACTTGAAATTCATCAGCAATTAAACAGTAAACACAAACTGTTCTGTCCATGTAAAACTGAACTTGTTGATGACGAATACAGTGAACTGATACAAAGACGATTAAGACCAACCCAATCTGAATTAGGTGAAATTGACAGGGCAGCTCTTCAGGAATCTTTAAGAGGTCTTAATTTCAAATACGAAAATTTTGAAAAACATACATGTCTTGTTGAAAATGATGATGAACCACCACACAGTTTAAACGAAGAAGCATTGGATATTTGTATTACAATCGCCTGTTTAATGAATATGCATATTGTTGACGAATTCCACACAATGAGAAAACAGGTTATAGACGGAAGTAACACCGGAGGATTTCAAAGAACAGGAATGGTTGCAACAGACGGGTATCTGGATACTCCATATGGAAGAGTTACTATTGAAAGTCTTGGTCTTGAAGAAGATGCGGCCAGAAGAATTGAAACAAATGATAATTATACCGAATTTAGATTAGACAGATTAGGAATACCATTAGCTGAAATTACCACTGACCCTTCAATGCACGATCCCAATCAGGTAAGGGAAGTTGCATACATGCTTGGTCAGATACTTCGAAGCACAAATGTTAAAAGGGGATTGGGTACAATCAGACAGGATTTGAATATTTCCATAACTGAAGGTGCTCGTGTTGAAATTAAAGGAGTTCAGGATCTGGATTTAATGTCAGAAATTGTTGAAAGAGAAGTTCAAAGACAGTTAGCATTAATTGATATTAAAAAACAGCTTATAAGCAGAGATGCTGAGGTTCTTGATGAAATACACACCTTAGATGAACTGTTTGAAAATACCGAATCCAAAATTCTAAAATCATCACAAACAATTAAAGCTGTTGTATTAAAAGGTTTTGACGGATTAATTGGATGTGAAGTTCAGCCTGGCAGAAGATTTGGAACTGAAATTGCAAGTTATGCGAAAAAACGTGGTGTTTCAGGTATATTTCACAGTGATGAGTTACCTGCATACGGAATTACACAGGAAGAAGTTGATAAAGTATCTGAATTTTTAGATATTGGAGAAAATGATGCTTTCATTATCGTTGCACATGATGAAGACATAGCTATTTCCGCACTTGAAGAAGTTAAAAGAAGAGCTAAATTAGGTCTGGAAGGTGTTGTTGAAGAAACCCGTAAAGCACTGGATGACGGAAACACCGAATACATGAGGCCACTTCCGACTGCAAATAGAATGTATCTTGAAACTGATATTCCACTGTTTAAAATAACTGAAGATAGGATTAAACCAATTGCAGATAATTTACCTGAATTGCCTGACGAGAAAAAAGAAAGGATAATCAAAGAATATAATTTGAGCGAAGATTTGGCAACACAACTTGTTAAACGACTGGAAGCAGACCTGTTTGAATCAATTGTTAATGATGTTGATGTTGATGCAACACCGGTTGCTTCACTTCTTGCCTATGATTTACGTGAGATAAAAAGAGAAGGTTATGATGTTAATATTTTAACTTTAAATCATTTTAAAGAAATATTCACATTATTATCTGAAGGTAAAATTGCAAAAGACAGTGTTACAGATTTAAGTATTGAAACAATTAAAAAACCGGATGAATCAGTTGAAAAGATAGCTGAAATGAGCAATTTAACTATGCTAAATGAAGAGGACGTTTCTAAAATCATAGCAGAAATTGTTGAAAACAATGAAAATATGGTAAAAGAACGTCAAATGGGAGCTATGGGACCTTTAATGGGTATGAGTATGAAAAAACTTAAAGGAAAAGCAGACGGCAGTGTAGTTAACAGGATCGTTCGTGAAGAAATTCAAAAATTATTATAGGAAATCTCAACTGAGATTCCCATACTCTTTTTTTTACAAAATCAACTAGTTACATACATTAAGACAAAATAACTTTCTACAGGCAATTATAGGATAAGAAAGTAATTTTTATCATGAACTAAAAATCATCACTAAAAAAGGATAAAATAAAAATTAAGCCAGAATATTTTTTTTCATATTTATTAAAGAATACACAGTACTTATAATTAAAGGATAAAAAAAGATTGAAATGGAGTAATAATCCATTTCTAAAAAAAATATATCTAAACATTCATTGTAAAATTAAATCGGTATTCTTGATTTACTAATTCAAAACCATCAAAAGTACCATTTAATACTTCAGCGACTTTTTGTAAATCTTCAGCCGTTATTTCTTTTCCATTATTAATTGTTGAAAAGAATGTTATCTTATTATCAGTTATAAGATAATTCAAAAGTTTATTATCATCTTTTTGATATTTTTCAACAATTTTCATTATTTCATCTTCAACTGATTTGTCTAAATTTGTCATAATTAACTCCTCCACAAAATAGTAGGTTTCTATTGATTAATGAAATATATATACTTAACGGTACAATATTTATCATATCAATAAAATAAAAATTCATTAATAATGAATATTTAATAATATTATTGATTTATTATTATTTAAATTATATTTAAAATAAAATTAAACTTTAAATCAATGAAATATATATTTTTAATAGTATAATATAAAATAAAAGAAAATATATCGAAAGTATTTTAATTACCATCAATACAAAGTTTTATAAAGATTCAGCAAAAGAGTAAATGATTAAGGAGGTGGAAAAAATTAGAAAAATAATTATAATGATAGTTTTATTATTCATGGTAACAGCAATACCCTGTGTTTCGGCTGAAAATGTAACAATTGATAATTCCATGTCTATTCAGGATACTGTAAACAGTATTAATGATCAGGATACGATTTTTTTAGAACCCGGAACATACAATGAATATGGAATTGAAATTGATAAAAATATTACTTTACAGGGACTCGGTGATGCTAATGATGTTATTATTGACGGAAATAATAAAAATACGATAATTTTAATCAATTCCGTATCAACAGTCAGATTTTTAAACATAACTTTTATTAATGGAAATAGTCCGGATTATGGAGGAGCAATTCATTCAGAAAATGGAATTGTTTATGTGGACAACTGTAATTTCATAAATAACACTGCCAAAATAAATGGAGGAGCAATTGACATTGCAGGAAATGAATATAAAGAAAAAGGACATTTTCGTACAAATTATGGGTTTTTGGAAGCAAAAAACTGTTCATTTTTGGATAATTACGCAGGTCATGACGGTGGAGCACTTGCAACAATACGAGGAAATTCATATATCTATGATTCAATTTTCAAGTACAATTGTGCATATCGTGATGGTGGGGCGCTACGTGTAGGAGTATATGCTACAACCAAAACAGAGAATTGTATTTTTGAAAATAATACTGCGAATGAATGGGGAGGTGCACTATATAACTGGCCTGGAGAACTGACTGTAAACAATTGTACAATTGAAAATAATACTGCAGGTACACAAGGAGGCGCATTGATTACATCAGGACCGCTTAGAGTTACCAATTCAAAAATAACTGGAAATAAAGCAGATATTGGAGGAGTGCTCTATATCGCAGAAGAAACACCATACATTCCTTCAACGGTAATATTCGATAACAATTATATTGAAAACAATACAGCCAGAGTGGCATCATTAGTTTATGTTGATGAAACAACTTCAGAACATACAAATTTTGATAATAATTACTGGGGAGAGTTAGTTCCAGATAGTGAAGAATGGAGTTCTCATTTTATCACAAAAGGATTGGCTGATATGCCAACGACATGGATTATACCTGATAGCAATCAGGATGATACCACACCAATCCCAAAAAAAAATTCATCCAACACTAATCCAATTCCAGTTGAAAATACAACATCAACAGATAGAACTGAAGATAACATCCAAAAAGAAAACACAGAAACAATCAGTAACCCGGAAAATAATCTTCAGCAGGAAACTGAACAGACAATCAATCAGATTGAAACTAAAAATATTAATAATCCCATAGAAAACATAGCAAATAGGATTACAAATTCAACGAAAACAAGTGAAAGTGATTTAGGCAATGATGAAAATTCACCTTCAGAAAGTAGTATCGATGAAAACAAAGCATATGAAGTTGTTAAAAAAGATACTACAAAACAAGCTACCAATTCGCCATTACCTTATGTTAGTGCAGTACTACTGATTTTTGCAATTTTTGGATACGGATACTATAGAAATAAAAAGAACAGATAAAATTCTTTTTATTACTACTTTTCTTATTTTACATAGGGCATTTCATTATATATGATTAATCCATATTTTCAAATACTACGATACACATATAATGAAATGGATTAAACTATACAGATTACCAGGAGACATTATTTATGGATAAATATGATATTATAATTGTTGGTGGAGGTCCCGGAGGATTAACAGCTGGAATTTACGCCGGACGTCAGGGAACCAAAAATTTAATTGTTGATAAGGATTTAGCCGGCGGAATGGGTCGTGAAGTTCCGGAAATGGAAAACTATCCAGGATATGAAAATATTTCAGGACTGGAATTAATAGAAATAATGAAAACACAGGCTGAAAAAAATACTGAAATTCATGAATTTGAAAATGTGGAGTCAATTGAAAAAATTGAAGAATTAGAGTATAATTTTAAAGTAAAAACAAGCAAAACATGTTATTTGACAAAAACAGTTATTTTATCAACAGGAAGCTCCCATAGCCATTTAAATGCAAAGGGAGAAGATGAATTTTTAGGTCGGGGCGTCAGCTATTGTGCAACCTGTGACGGATTATTCTTTCAAAACAGAAATATAATCGTAGTAGGTGGAGGCAATAGTGCACTTCAGGAAGCTATTTATTTAAACAATATTGGATGTAACGTTACATTAATCCATAGAAGAGAAGAATTCAGAGCTCAAAAGCACCTGCAGGACATGATTAAAAAAGAAGGAATAAATATAATCTACAATTCAGTAGTTGAAGAAATAAAAGGAGATGTTCTTGTAGAATCCGTTGTCCTGAAAGATACAAAAACTGGAGAGTTAAATGAAATTGAAATAAATGGTATTTTTATTAGTATTGGATATAAACCCCATAACGAACTTGCCAAACAACTAGACATAGAACTGGATGAAAGTGGACATATCATTGTCGATAAAGAGCAAAAAACAAATGTTGAATATGTATATGCTATTGGTGATGTTTGTGCAGGATTAAAACAGTGGATTGTAGCATGCGGTGAAGGTGCGGTAGCTGCAACTTCAGCATACCATGATATTAAAAATTAAAACCTTTTTGACATGAACATATAAAGGAAAAATGCAATAATTAACACAACAATAACAGGCAACAACCAAAAGAACAATTTCATTAAAATTATGGCTATTATTATGGATACGATTATAAAAAATAAATCCTTGAGTGTCATGCACCAATTTATATTTAACCCCCTATTTAAATATTACAGCTGATTCAAAAAAAGAAGAGTAAAATTAGATAAATTTTAGAAAATAATGTAAACTATAATAAGTAAAAAAATCAAAGATTCAATCATAGTTTTTTCGGAGCATAACATGACAATCTTAGTTATCAATAATAAAGGCCAGTACAACCACAGAATACAGCGTAGTTTAAAATATCTTAAAATAGATTCTGAACTTGTTCCAAATACATTAAGTATTGAGGAAATGGAATCTAAAAATCCGACAGGATTAATATTAGGAGGAGGACCTTCAATTGAAGGCATTGGTAATTGCGAATCATATATTAAACATTTTGAAATACCAATTTTGGGGATATGTTTAGGTCACCAGTTAATTGCTAAAACATTCGGTGGAGAAGTATCAACCTCAAATACTGAAAGTTATGCGCAGGTTAAAATTAACATTATGAATGATGAAAATTTATTTGAAGGATTGGCACCCGAAATGGATGTCTGGTCATCACATAAAGATGAAGTTAAAAGCATTCCTAAAGATTTTGAAATACTTGCTAATTCTGAATTGTGCAGCATTGAATCATTTAAACATAAAAATAAAGATATATATGGAATCCAATTTCATCCTGAAGTACATCACACCCCTAAAGGATCCAGAATATTTGAGAATTTTCACAAAATATGTAAAATGTAATTACTCATAGAATTTAATGCACTCCCGATAGTAGCCGGAATTTTATATCAGACACGAGGCTCAAGTTGAAATTCACTGATGTTCTTTCTGCAAAATTCCGGAAGTATACTTCTGATTATTGCAGTTTATCATCGTTTGGCATATCAATCAGATTATCTATTTCATCAAAGAGTTCATGAAAGTTGGTGAAGAGGTTTCTGAATTCATCATTATTTTTGGACATCAAAACTAGCTTCAGTTGTTCATCATTTTTAAAAATATTTATCTGATCGGATTTCTGATTATCATCCAGTGCAGAGGTAATTAATGATTTAATATCGTTATATTTATCTTCAGTTAAATTATACTTTCTATGATGGTTTAACATATCCATTGCATGAATTATCCCATTATCTTCCAAATCAATACAGGAAGACAGCCTGATTATGGTGCTCATATAATAAGGAGCTTCAATTTTATCCCGGCGAAGAACTATTGAAATTTTTGATATCACATAATCATCACTGCAGTTTTCATTGATGAAATTAACTAATCCGAACTGCTTTATATTTGCATTGTTATTCATGAAAGTCATGGTAGTATATTGTTTCTATTTAAATAATAAAGTTTAGTAGTAAAAAAAGGAAAAATAACATCAAATCTTATAATTCAATTACCTGATAATAATTTTATTATAAATAAAAGTTTTATCTTGTTTAAATAACTTTTTAAGCCAAATAAAATAAACAGTAATATATGAAAGAGATTGATAAAATGAAAGCAGGCCTTGAATACTGCTATGACGATATTGAAATTGACGCATTGAACTACCACGACTTATAGAAGTCGTGGATTCCTAACATCGAGTTGAAAGGCAATCCCCGTTGTTCCAACGGTTTAAAATATTA
>CADBPS010000096.1 GCA_902796575.1 uncultured Methanobrevibacter sp.
GCAAAACAGGACAACAAACACTTGAACTTAACGAAACGAAAGAATTAACAACGCTAGATTCCTTCGCTTAATCTAGCACCCTATAAAAATTATTTTGATTTTAATGTATTTTTTGAACTGGGAAAAGGAAGTGTTGATTTTTTAATCAAAAAAGGATTTGATAATCCAATCCCTATTGAAGTAGGGCATGGAGATAAAAACAAAAGACAGATAAAAAAAGCAATGAACAAATATGATTCAAATCATGGAATTGTAATATCAAATACTAAAAAAATTGAAAAAGAAGATGAAATACTATACATTCCAATAAGAACTTTCTCGTTTATATAATTGTCATCTAAACAATATTTTAAAAATAATTTACGTGAAAAAAAAGAAAAATGATTAAGAAATGTCAGCTACTTCACTAGCTTTCACTTCTATCTCATTTGAGTATTTATCATTATCTAAAACGGATTTGGTACTCATTACTCCAAACAGCATCGTAGATAAGTTATGTATCATTGACGATGTTGATGGCGAAATAACACCTAAAACACCTAAAACAAGAAGAGTACCGTTTACTGCAACAATATTATGGTAATTGTTGTTGATTTTATCCAGCATTCCGACACTTAATTTTCTAAGGGTTACAAGATCATATAAATCATCAGACAGCAGTGATATGTCTGCAACTTCACGGGCAGTATCTGATGAATGCTTCATTGAAACTGATACATCGGCAGCTGCAAGAGCTGGAGAGTCATTAATGCCGTCTCCAACCATGATTACTGTTTTTCCTTCCTGTTTTAATTCTTCAACGATTCTTGATTTATCTTCCGGAAGTACCTGTGATTTATAATCTGTGATTCCCAGTGCTTTGGCACTTGATTTTGCACCGCTTTCACTGTCTCCGGTAAGCATTATAACATTTTCAATACCTAAACTTTTAAGTTCTTCAATGACATATTTTGCTTCTTCCCGTACAGGATCATCAATGCAGATAAGACCTTCAAGCTTTCCGTCAATAGCCAGATAGACTACAGAGTGTTCTGCTGACTTTTTAGCCATTTTCTTTTCCTGGGCTTTGGTTGCTTTTACCTTTTCATCATCAAATAAAAAGTGCCTGGATCCTATAAGTGCGCGTTTTCCATCATATTCAGTTACAATACCGT
Organism: uncultured Methanobrevibacter sp.; assembly: GCA_902796575.1. Lineage (GTDB taxonomy): Archaea > Methanobacteriota > Methanobacteria > Methanobacteriales > Methanobacteriaceae > Methanocatella. The sequence continues at coordinate 1,155 of CADBPS010000096.1, forward strand.
GAGCTACAATATATTGAACTTCACTGTGGTCTTCTTCATGCTTTAAACCTTCTTTTTCAGCCTGCTTTACAATAGCTGTTGCAATGCTGTGTGCGAAGTGCTCTTCAATACAGGCAGACATTCTTAGGATATCATCGCGTTTGTATCTTCGAGACATTGGAACTACTTCAACAACCTTTGGAGTTGCCTTTGTTAGGGTTCCTGTTTTGTCAAATATGATTGTGTCTGCATTTGCATAGTTTTCAAGGAATTTTCCACCTTTTACCATCATTCTGTTATCTGATGCTTCACGCATTGCTGATATAATAGATAGAGGTGTTGTAAGCTTAATGGCACATGAAAAGTCAACCATCAGTACGGATAATGCTTTTGCTGGACTTCCAGTAATCAGATATGTCAAGGCAGTTGCAATGAAGCTGTATGGAACAATTGAATCAGCGAGCTTTTCTGCTTTGCTTTGAGTGTCTGCTTTCAGCTCTTCTGAATTTTCGATTAAATCAATAATCTTGTTTAATCTGGTTTCCTTGTTCATTGAGTATACTTCAACTATCAGATTGCCTTCTTCTATAACGGTTCCGGCATGAACTGTTTTTCCAGGTCTTTTATGAATAGCTAATGGTTCTCCAGTCATTGAGGCCTCATTAACCATTCCTTCCCCTTCAACCACTTTTCCGTCAACAGGTATTACATCGCCCATATGGACTTTGATTCTATCGCCCCTGTCAATATCAACAGCAGGACACTGTTTTTCTTCACCGTCTTCTCCTACTACCCATACAGTATCTATGTTTAGAGCCAAACTGTCTTTAAGTGTGCTTTTGGCTTTCTGTAATGTGTAGTCCTCAAGTGCGTCGGAGATTGACAATAAGAACATCATCGAGCTTGCCGGTTTATATTGTTTTTGAAGCAGTGCACCTGTTACTGCAGCACCATCCAGGAGTGCAACGTCTATATTAAAGCGGGTTAGACTGTCCAGTCCCTTCCAAATGTATTCGGCTGCATTGTAAATGGTAATTGCATTTCTGATTGGTATAGGTAAAAATATTCTGTAGATGAATCTGTTAAAAATCATTTTGGATAATTTTAAGTAAAAATCATCGGTAATTTCCCTTGAAGTCTGTGCCTGTGTAGGTTCTGCTTCAAATAAATCATCCAGTGTAATATTATCCAAAATTTCAAAAATCCTTTCTTTGTTTTCAGCATTTCCATCATAGTATATTAATATACTTCCGTTCCTATGGGAAGTGTATACTTCCTGGATAAAACTTTGATTTAAAAGTAATGAGGCAAGACCATAGCCTTCTTTTTTGGTGAAAGCCCACTGGCCTGAACGAACTCTTAAACGAGAACCGCGATCATACATTACTTGATATTTCATTTTTTGTATTCCTTCTGCTTATTCTTCAGGTTCAGCATAAATTTTCTTTCTGTCCTCTTTGTGTGCATCAACTACAATATCTTCAGCATTTTCTTTCATGTCCTGGAAACATTCTTCAGCATCTTTTCTGACAGCCATTACAGATGCCATACCTCTGGTTGCAGCATCTTTTACAGCTTTAGATTCCAGTACTTTTTTACCTATAAGTGCAGTAGCTACTCCTGCGGCAAAAATCAGCACATGTCTATTTTCATAACATTTATCAAAAAATTCATCTTGTCTCATTTATATAACCTCCTTGAAAAGAATTTGTATCTTTTCCTATTTTAAACCTATCCTTAAGTTTGGTGATGAATTTGAATTCATCCTCAAATTCAGGATGATTTCCAAATCCACAGTTGGGACAGTGAACCTGATTGCAGCATCCATGTTTGCCGCAACCCATACATCCCCTGTTTTTCACTTTTGTTTCATCAAATTCAAAGCCGCACATACGGCATTTCATAGTCATCACTCTTAAATTAGAATTTTTATTGTACTTCAATATTTGCCGCTTCTTCCTTTCGAAGACAGACATCATATCCTTTTACACTCATTTCAATTGGATCTCCTAAAGTAGCAACTTTTTTAATGGTAATTTCTGCTCCTTTAACAAAACCCATACCTAACAGATGTCTTCTCAAACCTACATCACCAGTATCATGATATTTAACCAATGTTACTGTTTCACCAGGTTCAACATCATTTAAAGTTCTTGTCATCTTATCACACTCAAAAAAAAATTGTAAATGATAATCAGATAATTCTAATCATCATTTTTTGGAATTTTAACACCACGAATTCCACTTTTACTACGCATAATATCACTATCCAAATCCTGCTAATGAACCAACATTGAATATCAGGAATGAAACAATGTAAGCTGTTACCAGTGTAATTGCACACATTGTTAATGCCCATTTGTAACTGTTTGTTTCCTGTTTGATTGCACCTATAGCTGCAAAACATGGAGTATAAAGCAGTGTGAATGCCATAAATGAAAATGCGGATAAAGGTGTGAATGTATCATGTACCAGATTGGTAATTCCTTCTTCATCATCCTCTTCCATACCTGCCAATGTACCGAATGTTGCAACTACAACTTCTTTGGCTGCTAATCCTGCAATGATAGCTACAGCTGCCTGCCAGGTTCCAAATCCTAATGGAGCAAAAATCGGAGCAATAAATGAACCGATCATACCTAAGAGACTGTCTGCTGATCCGTATTCAACACCTAACGGGAAGCTGCTTAAAACCCAAAGGACAATTGAACATGCAAGAATAATAGTACCTGCTTTTCTTAAAAATCCTTTTACCTTTTCCCAGGTGTGTAATAAAATACCTTTCAGGGACGGTACCTTGTATGTTGGCAGCTCCATTACAAACGGAGTGGATAAACCCTTAAACATTGTTCTTTTAAGAATAGCTGCAACAATTAATGCAACAACAATACCTAAGAGGTAAATCACAAGCAGCATTGTACCCTGATTGTTGGCAAAAAATGCACCTATAAAAATTGCATAAATCGGTAATCTTGCAGTACATGACATGAAGGGAACAAGCATCATAGCAAGCATACGGTCTCCTTCATTTTCCATAGTTCTTGTTGCCATAATAGCCGGCACTCCACAACCGAATCCTAAAATCATAGGAATAAACGCTTTACCGTGAAGACCTACAATTTTGTGCATTAATTTGTCCAGAGTAAATGCTGCTCTTGCAAGATAACCGCAGTCTTCCAGAATGCTCAGGAATAAAAACATCAGGATAATAATAGGCAAGAAAGTAAGAACTCCACCTACTCCTCCGATGATACCGTCACAGATGAATGATGATAAGTATTCGTTAGCGATAAATCCTGAAACGAATTCACCCAAAGCTCCGAATGCCTCATCAATCATATCCTGGAATGGCGCTCCAATTGTGAATGTCAGCTGGAACATGACCCACATAATAATGATAAATATAAAAGGAGCCAATAGTCTGTTTGTAACTATTTTATCGATTTTATCAGTGGTGGTTTCTTTTTCAACATCAGGTTTTTTAACTGCTTCAGCCACTAAACCGTCAATAAATGCATATCTTGCATTTGCAATAACTTCTTCTGGACCTTCACTGTAAACATCATAGAGATGTTTGCTTACTTTATCCACTTCAACCAGTATTTCAGATCCGTATTTTGACTGCTGCACTTTCTCAAGAACAATTGTGTCTCTTTCCAGCAGTTTTACTGCAGTCCAAACTGAAGGAACATCCAGTAAATTCTTATCCTTTTCAATAACTTCCTGAATTTCAGACAGATGTCCTTTAATATCATTGCCGTATGATAATTTCGCACTGGAATCAATCGGATTTTTTGACTGTTTTTCTACAGTTGAGAGCAATTCTTCAAATCCGTCACCATTTTTGGCATTAACTTCAATTACAGGAATACCCAGTAATTCACTCATTAAATCAATGTCGATAATATGTTCTTTTTTCTTTGCAAAATCATTCATATTAAGTGCCAATACAAGGTTAGCACCTAATTCCATCATTTGCACTGTTAAATACAAATTACGTTCCAGATTAGCAGCATCTACTACATTAACAATAACATCCGAGTCATCATCCACTATGAAATCCCTTGATACGATTTCTTCCATGGAATGAGCACTTAATGCATAATTACCCGGCAAATCAATAACGTCATAGTCATAGCCCCCATGGGAAAAATGTCCTTCAGCCCGCTCAACTGTTTTTCCAGGCCAGTTTCCAACATGCTGGCGCATACCTGTTAATCTGTTGAAGACAGTAGTTTTTCCCACATTAGGATTTCCTGCCAATCCTACAATTAATTGTGTCATTAACCATTTTCCTCCATCTTTAATAACTTTTAAGGAATAATACTTCAAAAAAGCATTATCCAATAGTAAAAAAATCTTTTACGTTTAAGTTTTCCAACCCCCACAAAAAATTTAGGTCAACCTAAACACAATTATCAATTTGTTTTTATATTATATAAAGTTTAGGCATTCCTAAAAAATATTTTTTGAAAATAAGCAGCATCATCAAAAAAAGAATATAAGTTAAACAAGCAATACATAAAAAAGTAAAAAACAATTCAATTCACATTAGACATCGTCTAGAGATTTAAAATATAAAAAAATATTCCTAAGAAATTATTTGGCAAATTCACGGGTTATTTTCCCGATTGTATATCTTGCATATATGAAGTTTAAAACAGATGCTATTGTTCTTCCAACAGCAAGACCTACCCAGATACCAATTAATCCCCAGTTCAAAACAATACCAAAAAGATAAGTGAAACTGACAGTTAAAATAAGCTCCCTTATTATTGTCCATACCAGACTTGTAGTTCCACGGCCAATTCCCTGATATAAAAATGATGAAGGCATTCCAATTCCTACAAGCAGTAATCCCAGACATGCAATCTGTAAAAATCTGGTTATCTCAGGAACCAGACCGACAGTTTCGGGAGTATATGCAAATATTAAAGACAGCTGCGGAGCAAATATAATGAGAAGCAGGGTGATGGAAAAACTGAAAAGCAAACCCATCTTCACACCGTAAATATGTGTTCTTGAAAGATAGTCTGCATTTCTCGCACCATATGCACTTCCGCTGACAGCAGATACTGCACTTGCAACAGCAGTAAGAGGCATTATCGCAAATAAATACAACCTCTGACCGGAAGTGAATGCAGCTATTCCATACTCACCGCCGATAGAAGATATGAAAATCAGATACATGGCCATAGCCAAAGACATTACAAACATATCCAGAGAAGACGGAATTCCCACCTTTAAAATATCCTTTGTTATATTCCAGTCAAATTCAAAGTGTTTGAGGTCAATATCGACATAAGTGTCCTTTTTAACCAGAATCCAGTACATTATAACAATAGCTGAAGACAGAGAACTTATAATAGTTGCAAGTGATGCCCCGGCTGATCCCATATTTAAAACATAAATTAACATAGGATCCAGAGCAATATTAAGGACGACAGAGACAATAATTGCATACATTGCCCTTTTCATATCTCCTTCACCACGAAGAATACCGCTTCCACCGTTTGCAAACATAAATGCAAATAATCCTAAAAATAGAGGTGTTGAATACTTGATTGCCTCAGTTAAAGACTGTCCACTCGCACCATATGAAACAAGGAGAGGTTTTTGAATCAGTATTAAAACAACAGTCAGTAAAATAGAAGCTATTAAAAAAATCAGTATTGAATGTGACGCTGACCTGCTTGCAAGTTCATGATTTTTAGCGCCTACTGCACGGCTGATACTGCTTGTAGCACCGTTTCCAAGTCCCACACTCACGCCGTTTAAAATCATGAATATTGGAGTTACAAAACCTATTCCGGCTATTGCAGATTGACCTAAACCTGCAACCCAAATCCCATCAACAATGTTATATGATGCCGTTAAAAGCATTGAAATCATTATAGGAATGGCCAGCTTTTTAACAGCAACTTCCGGTTCTCCCCTCATTAATTCAACATTCTCGTTAGCCATGAAAAATTCAACCTAAGATTCCTTATCATCACCGGATTTGAGAGATATTTTATCCATAACAGACGAGCCGTAATAAGGCAGAATCACCATTCCCAGTATTGTAGGCAGCCAGAATGAAATCAGCCTTTCAATAACCGTTGCAGCAGCTGCAATAGATGAGGATATTCCTGCAGTTGAATAGAATATAATCATTATACCGTCAACAGCACCAAGACCTCCCGGAAGCAGAGGAATCATACCTGCAAGAGAAGCTAAAATAAAGACCTCCCCAATTATAATCGGACTGACATTGGCACCGAAAGCCCGAAAGACAAGATAAACCCTGAAAATTTCAAACAGCCAAATCAGAAATGACAGCGGCAGAGCCTGATATAAAACTTTCCGGTTATGAATAAGCATACTCATTGTATTTTGAAATCCGTCAATAACGTCATGAATTTTATTTTCAAGTTTTTCGGAATTCTTCTTATAAAATCTTCTTGAAAGAGAAACAATCCATCCTTCAACCCTGCTTCCGAAAGCAGGATTAACAGACATGTAGACAAGCAGCACAAGAACCAGAACAATAACTACAACTGCAGCAACCATCAGACCAATCAGCCACGGTTTCAAATCAAAATAAAGAGTCATTCCAATAATAGTGAGAATTGCCAGTATAATGAATGGAAATGTATCGAGAGCCCTGTCTGCAACAACAGAAGCAAATGTTTCTTCCATAGGATATCCTTCTTCACGGGATAAAATATATGCCCTTACAGGCTCACCCCCTCCTCTTCCTGAAGGAGTGATATTGTTGATGGCAAGACCAACCAGCACCATAGGAAGCAGTTTCATCGTTTTGACCTCTATACCCGCAATATCGTTTAATATTTTCCATCTGATAGTATAGAGGAAAAATGTTATGAACTGAACGACAATGGCCAACACAATAAATTTTGAATCGGCAATTTTCAAAGCATTAATAACATTGTCAATTCCAACGAAATAAAGCATCACAACCAGTATTAAAATGCTGATTCCTAAAAATATGACAGATTTCTTATCCATATTATATAGTTTTCTAAAAGATTTATATATATATTTGTTCAAAACAATATTATACATTTTAAAGGCACGTTAGTTATTATGAGATATATAAATAAAACAGATTTATTGGTTGTTGCCAGAAATTCCGGTATGATTATGATTGGAATTGGAGTCCTGTGTCTGTTTCCGATTATTGTTGATTTACTTTATTTTGAATTTAACTTCATTTCATTCATAATACCTAGCCTGGTGTCAATAGGAATCGGACTTATCTGCATTAAAAGTCTGGACAAGTATTCCTCTAATAAAATCCGTTTAAAGCACGGCATGCTTATCTCATCAATCGCATGGCTATGGGCAAGCCTTATTTATGGGGTGATAATTGCCAATGTTACAGGAATAGGCCTCATCGACGGGATTTTTGAAAGTATGTCTGCATTAACGGGCAGCGGAATTACCATATATGACAATGTTGAGATTTTACCCTACAGCATACTATTTTTCAGATCTCTGCAGCAATGGGTTGGCGGTTTAGGGGTTGTTGTTATGATAATCGGAATATTAACGAAGCCCGGTACTACTTCCTCCAAATTATACCAGTCCGAAGCCCGTGAAGATCGTATAAGACCATCCATCAAAGCCACACTTGAGCAGACCATAAAAATTTATCTGATATATACTGCGATAGGAATAGTGCTCTATCTGATTGCCGGAATGCCTATTTTTGATTCTGTCTGTTCCACATTCTCCATCATATCAACCGGAGGTATGAGTATCAAGAATGCAAACATCGGATATTATCAAAGTGATTTAATCTACTTCATCACAATTGTACTAATGATTCTTGGAGCAACAAGCTTTCTGGTACATTACAAGGTTATTAAAACAAGAGGAAAATCACTGATACAGGATTTGCAGTTTAAGGTGATGATTTGTTTAATAGCTATTTCAACTGTATGTTTGTATTTAACCACCACTATCGTTCCAATTGATTTATTATTCACAATAGTATCTGCAGTAACAACCACAGGAGCCAGTGTTGAGTCTCCAATAATGATGGGAAGCTGGCCTACCTTTTCGCTTATTATTATAATGATACTTATGATGGTGGGAGGGTCAAGCGGATCCACTGTAGGTGCAATTAAATTAATGAGAATCATTACTTTTTTCAAGGGAATCTACAAGCATATACGTGAAATAATGTCTCCCGAAGGAAGAGTTATACCCCTTCAGATTTCCGGTCAGAAAATCTCTGAAAAGGCAGTTGCACAATCGGGAAATTACATTACATTATTTATGATCTGCATACTGGTTACATGGATAATACTTTGTTTCTACGGCCATGAACCGATAGCAAGCTTATTTTACACAATATCACTCCAGGGAAATGTAGGACTTGAAATTTCCAGAATGACAAGCACTCTTGAACTTCCGGTAAAGCTATTGAGCATGTTCAATATGTGGATAGGAAGACTTGAAATATACCCTGTGTTAATTACGTTTAGAGCATTCTTTGAAGTATTTAAAAGATAATAAAGTGTTTAGTATATCTTAGCATAATTTTCAGCTATATTCGAATACAGCAATCCCAGAGAATAATTGGCTATGCTTTCAAGGATTGGAATAACAATACAGACATATATCAGAAATCCAACATAAGGAATTGAAATCACAAATGACGTGGCAAAAGTAACAATATTCAGCAATACTCCCATTATTATCAGCCATTTGATTATGTTAAAAATACCAATTCTTCGGATATCAGCTATTACTTTTTTAACGTTCAATGCTTCCTGCAGGCTATTGAAGTAAGCCAGTCTTGCCTTTGCAAAAAACAAAAGGAATTCAAATACAAAATAAGTGATTAAAATCAGCACAAGCACAAATCCGACAGTCGCTAAAAACTCAAGTATTTTAAATTCGAAAAGCATTTGCCTGCTTGTAGAACCGAATGTAATCAAAGAAATGAAAAATACACAGGCAGGAACAATCATGTAGACTATTCTTAAAAACAGCACCCTTATGGAATCATATATATTGCTTGCCAGATTGAAGGATGGAAACATTGCAGACTGATTAAAGCCCAGCTTTACAATAGAGAGGAAATAACCTGGCACAAGCAAAATAAAAAGGAAAAATGCCATTACACCTAAAGCTACAACATAATTGTTATCTGATACCATACCAATTGGAATAATGGCAATCAAAATAAAGAGAATGCAGATTATTGGCAACCTTTTAATGTTTCTAAACGGATACTTAAAGGAACTTATTATCAGCTTTGTTAAATCCATAATGCTCACCTGCCAGATTTGCAGAATGCCTCCATCAAGACAGTTTTTATATTGCCCCGAAAACATCATTTAACAGCAATTAACTTCTATTTAACGATTATATTCTCTTTGTTTAAAAAGTTTTTGGAGATGTTAGTGAAAAATTTGAGAAATATGGTACAGAAAAAATTGATAGTTATTCTGTGTTCTTGTTTATCTCAATTTACAAAGAATTTTATCTCCAATTACCTTATATCCCATTTCTAGTATTTTGTAAATTTATTTTTATATTAAGAATTAATTTTTAGGAAAATATCTAAATAATAATGATGAATCAGTGAATTATTTGCTTAATGATAAGAAACCTAAAAAGTCAATTATTCATTTGTTTTTAAAGAAAAATA
>CADBPS010000097.1 GCA_902796575.1 uncultured Methanobrevibacter sp.
CTGAATGGTTAGTCTTGTCAAAATTTGAAACCATAATAATTTATATGGCAATTAAACTATTTAAAACATTTGATTTAAAATAGTCCATCCATTTTTGCAAAATTCATCTACCAATTCAGAGAAGTGGTAGTATTCTTTTGCATCATAAGATAAGAATCCATTACATTAATTAGAAAGCATCAACAAAGAGTTGAATATGATTGAAAAAAGCATCTACGAAGATTATGAAATAGATTTTAGTGATACATACACCAGTGATGATGCATATTACTTTATTTTTAATAAAAACCGGGAATTATACCTTGAAAACGAGAAAATAGCTAGGGATATCAAAGATTTAAATATTAATTTCTCACTGTTTATTGGAAAATACAAAAATAAGGATTGTTTTGTTGTAAATTCCGATTTTGACAAAGGATACAGTTTAAAAGAAGTATATGGCCTAAATCATGATTTGTATCTAATCAGCAGCAAAGCAGTACTGATTAATGACTGGTATATATCACATCAGTACTGCGGAAGATGCGGAACTAAAACACAGATGGATGAAAAAGATATGATGCTTAGATGTCCAAACTGCAATCAGGTTCATTATCCAAGAATTGCACCTGCAATTATAGTAGCTATTAGAAAAGATGATGAGCTTTTAATGGCAAAACACAGCTATCACAAAACAAATAAATATGCATTAATAGCAGGTTTTGTAGAGCCTGGAGAATCAATTGAAGAATCCGTTAAAAGAGAGGTAGCTGAAGAAACAGGGATTGAAATCAAAAACATTCATTATTTAAAAAGCCAATCATGGCCTTTTCCAAACTCATTAATGCTGGCCTTCGAAGCAGAATATGAATCCGGAGACATTAAAGTTGATGGTGACGAAATACTTAAAGCAAAATGGTTTAAAAAAGAGGAAATAGAAAGATATGACTCGGATATCAGCATTTCCGACTGGCTAATCCAAAGATTCATTGATACCGACAGTGTTTAAATCCACTATTCCTTTTTTAAATCTATCAAGAGCATCAATCAGCATACTTTCAGGACATGCAATGTTCATCCTTAAAAAATCATCCCCATTTTGACCAAAATCTATACCCGGAGATAAAAACAATCCCTGATTTTCTCTTAAAAAGTCACTTAATGATTTTGATGGAATACCCAAAGAAGAGCAGTCAATCCACAAAAGATAAGTTGCCTCTGATTCAACAAGTTTAAGAGATGGGAGTTCATTTAAAAGAAAATCCCTGACAATTAATTTATTCCTGTACAAAACAGATTTAAGTTCTTCTAACCAGCCAGATGACTCATTATATGCGGCAACAACAGCATTTACTGCAAAAACATTACATGAATCAGAATTATCAATGTGCAATTGTAATTTGATTTTTTTGTATAACTCTTCGTTAACCGTGTGAACAATAGAACTTTGAAACCCTGCAATATTAAATGATTTGGATGGGGATAAACAGGTGATTACATTATTACCTGATTTAAAGGGATTATATGAAATATTAGGGTCTGTCAAATCACAGTGAATCTCATCAGATATCAATACAACATTGTGTTTTTCACACAATTCAAGAATATGGTCCAAATCATTTCTGGACCAAATTTTACCAATTGGATTGTGAGGATTGCAGAGAATCATTAATTTGGACTTTGATAATTTCTCATCCAAATCATCAAAATCTATCTCATATTTGCCACCATTATAGGATAACTGATTCACTATGACTCTGCGGTTATTGTCCTCAATTACATAGTAAAAAACATGATATACTGGAGACTGGATTAAAATTCCATCCCCTTCTTCGGTTAAGCATCTGATTATTGAGGATATGGAAGGCATAACTCCAATGGAATATAACATATCTTTCCTAAGCATTTTAAAATCATATCTTGAATTCCACCAGTTTATGTATGCATTAAATAATTCATCGGGAACAAAAGTGTATCCGTAGACAGGATGATTGGATCTTTTTAAAACAGCTTCCTGTATTGGTGGCGCTACTTTAAAATCCATATCTGCAACCCACATTGGAAATTCATCACCGAACAAATCCCATTTAACACAGTTGGTATCGTGCCTGTCTACAATACTTTGAAAATCATACTTAGTATTTTTCATAGTGTATCCTTTCTTCATCAAATTTGTCCATGAATTTGTTTTCATAATCACCGGCAGGATAACCTAAAGTTATTATGCAAAACGGGATTAGGTTCTCATTATCCAAATCAAAGAGTTTTGCTACTTCATCCATTGTTTTTTCAGTTGGAGACACCCCGTTCCAGAGACCTCCTAAACCTAAATTAACAGCTTCCAGTAACATATTTTCAGCTGCTGCAGACATGTCCTGCTGCCAGTGAAGTTTGTAGAATGCTCTTTCAATGTTGGCAACAAGCAGTATTGCAACGGGAGCTGTTTTAACTCTAGGCTTGATTTGGGAAAGCTTACTTAAGGTATTTTTATCCCTGATTACGATGAACTCCCAAGGCTCAGCACCCAGCCTTGATCCCGGTGCCTGCATACCTGCCTTTAGAATTTTCAAAACATCTTCATCACTAACATCTTTATCCGTGTATTCACGAATGCTTCTTCTTGTATTAACAACCGTTTCAAAATCAACCATGTTAATAAGTAGTTAATTAGTGATATTTATTTTTTGCTTAAATTTTCGCCAATTTCAAATGCTTTTTCCAAATCCTTAGGAAACTGTAAAACATATTGTTTTTGTTTAGCATCTTCACTGAAACCGGCCATGTTATATTTGGAGTATTTACTAACCTGCAAAGTATCACATACAGGATAGGTTATAATTTCACCGTTTAAAAATTTAAACAGAAATTCAAAACTGGACAGACTGTCCTTCATAGATTCGTTATAATAATCCAAAGGAGCATTCATTGTGTAAAATAGACCAACATTAACTTTACCAGTGTAATAACTTGATCCGTCATCATAAGACATTACACAGAATATTAGTCTTTCAACAAATGCCTGAAATTGGCTGGATGGTCGCCCAAAATAAATTGGTGAACCAATCAGCAATGTATCTGCATTAAGAATTTTTTCTATCAAGAGAGACAACTCATCTTCCCAGTAACATTTAGCTTTAGGTTTATCCTTCATTTTACAGATGAGACAGCTTCTGCATCCAGTAAAACTCAAATCATATAAATTATAATATTCTGTTTCTGCACCTGCTGATTCGGCACCTTTCTGTGCAGACCTCATTATTTCAGCAGTATTCCATTTTTTTCGTGGACTTGCATTGATTACTATTGTCTTCATTTTAATCCCATAACAGTTTTGCCATTCATATATGGAACTAAAACATCAGGCACTTTGACGGTACCGTCTTCCTGCTGATAATTTTCCAGAATACAGCATATTGTTCTTTCAGTTGCAATGGCTGTACTGTTAAGTGTGTGCAGCATCTGTGCATCACCAGAACCTGCTTTTCCAACTCTTGTTTTAGTTTTTCTTGCCTGATAATCCTTACAGTTGGTACAGGATACCAATTCCCTAAATGTACCTGAACCTGGGAACCATGCTTCCAAATCATATTTAATAGAAGCATTATCATTTAATGCGGAAGATACAATAGCTATTACTTGATATGGAATACCGAGTTTCTGATAAATTCTTTCTGTAGTGGCCATTAAATGTTCATGCTGATTTTTTGAATCTTCAGGAGCAGAGAAAATGAACTGTTCGATTTTTTCAAACTGATGAACTCTAAATATTCCTAAAGTATCTTTTCCATGAGATCCTGCTTCTTTTCTAAAGCACGTAGATAATCCACAGTATTTCAAAGGCAGGTTTTCAGGAGGAATAATCTCATCTCTGTGCAGTGCTGCAAGTGTCTGTTCAGCTGTTGCAATCAAATACAAATCCTCACCGTCAACTTTGTATAATGTTTCTTCAAATTCACCAAGTTCGGATGTTTCAGCAGCAACCTCCCCCTTTACAAAGAAAGGAGTTTGCATTGGAATATAATCTTCTGCTTCCAATTCATCTAATGCGAAGCGTATTAATGCAAGGTTCAAATGTAAAATATCTTTTTTTAGATAATAAAATCTTGCACCAGAGACTTCAGCTGCAGTTTCAAGATTTGCTCCATCAATTTTATTTATTAAATCAACGTGATTTAACAGTTCAAAATCATATTCAGGTATTTCTCCGTATGTCCTGATTACAACATTGTCATCTTCACTGTCAAATACCGGAACATCATCATCAATTATGTTTCCGACTTTATACCTGTAATCATCCCTGAGCTTGAGGTATTCTTCATTTTTTGAAGCCAAACTTTTTATTTCATTTGCAACTTCTTTTGATTTTTTAATTACTTCTTCAAGATTACCTTCTTCTTTTGCTTTTTTAAATGATTTAGATAATTTATTTTTTTGTGATCTTAATGCATTTAATTTTTTTTCACCTTCTCTCCATAAGGTATCATATTCTATTACTTTTTCAACATTAACAGTGTCTCTGAATCTTTTTTTCTCCGAATCTAATACAAGATTGGGATTTTCACGAAATAATTTTATATCCAACAATTTATAGTCCTCCTTCCACTATATTTTATAATTTTTTTGTTTTTTAAATTTAATCATTAATTTCTTTTTCTATGAATAATCTCTGTAATTTGTTATTATCCAATATCTTTAAATTATCATCAATATCGTATTTTAAATCTGCAATAAAATTTATTTCTTCCATCCAAATTTTTCTTTCTTTTGTTCTGACCTCATCCCATCTAGTGAAATCCTCTCTAACAGGTATTTCATTTTTTCCAATATTCTCCATTGCCTGGAAGAATTTTAACTGAATATTCTCCCTCAATTCCAGCAGCTTATCATATTCCTCTAAAAGATTTTCAAGCTGAAAGGACATTAAACGAAATTTTTCACATTCCAAATCCAATTTTAGTTTATCCAAATCCTCATTGTTCATACTATAAACCTTTTTAATCCAATTAATTAAAATTATAGAATTTAATCTAAAACAATAATTTATAATCTTTAAGTAAAAAAAAGACACAATAATCTAGCCTGAAATTTTTTTTAAAACTTCATCATATTGTGATTTATCAATACTATCCTGATTCTTCTTTAATAGTACCATTAAGTGGCCTTTACAATTATAACAATTATATATCTGTTCATTAGTTAAAGCAGCAAAACATATCCTTGAAAGCTGATCTTCAGTTAATTTTCCAGAATAATTTTTAAGTTCAATTAGAATAGTTTCTGCACCTCGGTAATTGCTTGCTCTTACTAAATTTCTAATCTGAAATTCAACTTCATGTGGATGCATATTTGTAACTTTATATAATTAAAGTATTTAAACTATTTTATATCTATTTTTGAAGGGATGACACAAAAAATAAATCAGATGTTAACTTGAAATTAACTTATAATAAGTTATATCATTACATCTTCAGGCAAATAATCCCAAAAATTGTATTGAATTATTGTATGATTCCACCAATGCCCTCAATATATTCTTCAACATAGTTTTTGTCTTCACTATTAAACACTGAATAGTGGAAAGTATATCTTGTTAGATAATCATTTTGATTATCTCTGCAAACATCAGTTATTTCAACATCAATAACAGGTTCGATATTTTTAAACATTTTAATCAGATATTTTTCACTGCATTTTGAAGGCAGTACTACATGCAAGTTAAAGTGTGTAAGTTTAAAATTATTCTTCTTCCATTCAAAAACATCATTTTCAGACAATATATCAATTTTAGAAAGTTCTAGGGAAATTTTCCCATTATCATCAGTTTCAAGTATTACACTATTTGAATTAACCTTTTTTACAATACCGACATATACTTTTTCAGAAAACTGATGTTTCAAACCTATTTCTTTACCTATTGATTTTGTTAAAGAGTTTGATTTTTGATTTATCATATTTATTGCTTTATCTGACCGAATCAGTGCTTCTTCATACCCCCCCATATGTTTTGCTGATTCAACAATAATTTTAACAAAGTCTTCTTCGTCCCCGTCTTCAATTAATTCAGACAAATATATGCTTTCCTTGATTAATGTTTTTCTAGCATTTGTCGTTTCATGATTATTTTTCTGTATGGAATAGTAAAGATAGGGATTCTGATATACGATACGGCTTATCATGTCAAGCATTAAACTGTAAACAGGACTTGAAAATGATCGGGATTTTTTAACATTAATATTCAGTTTCTTTATTGTTGAAGCCAGACTTATGTATGAAAAATGAGTTAAACCCTGAACAATACTCATGTATTTATCGTGTTCTTCAGGTGTTGTTAATACAATTTCACAGTCCATTTTTATCAAATATTCCTTTACAACAGCCAGCCAATTGGTTGACCTATCCTTAACAGGCGTTAATACAACAATTTGCCTTTTGAGTGAAGGAACCCGTGGCCCAAACATAGGATGACACGGCAATATTTCTGCATTTTTTGGAGCATAATCCGACAGTGCCTGTGAAGCTTCGGTTTTCACGCTGGCAACATCCATCAGCAATGATCCTTCGGGAGCATGGGGAGCTACATCTTTGATTGTATCAACCATATTTTCTATGGGAACACTGAAAAGGATAATATCAGCATCTTTTATCGCATCAATATTGTCATTACTGTAATTAACACCTATTTCCTGTGCAACTTTTTGTCCGGATGTTTTATTACGGCTTGTGATAGTAATATTAAAATCCCCATTTAAATGTTCAGCCATCCATTTTCCAAGGCCTCTTGTACCCCCAATGATTGTCATATTCCTGTTATTTCTATGTGCCATATTCTATCCTCAACCATTTGTTAAATAAATTAAAATAATTAATGCTTTTTTAATATGAATTTTTTTTTAATCTATCCTCCACCAGGAATGGTGTATTTATCATTTACGCCGTAAAATATTCCATTTCCCCTGCGTTTTTGACTAACATTTGAAACAGCATTGTTAAATATAATATTTAGGAATTTATAACCATCTTTATCAATAAAATTACTTAATTCAGTATTGTTTTTTCTTAAATCAAAAGCATCTTTTTCAATATCAAAGCAAGCCCCATATATTAATTGAGCATCATTTTCTTCAATGGATTCCGGAGGATATTTTTCAGTTAATTTCTTTGATATTAAATAATCCTGATAGTTTTTCCATTGTTTTTTTAATTCTTTTCCTTCTGGTGTCAGTTTGGAATTTACCAATATATCTCTGTAGTTTTTATCAGCATAGTTATTTTCACTTTCAACTGCATTTTTGAATTCGGAATAATCCTGCAAGAAAGCATTGGCAATAGCTGTTTTACCTGAAAATTTTAACATATCTTTTAAATTAAATTTTTTTGTTTTATTCATTTTCTTTAAAAGATTGATTGCTTTTGTTTGTGATGTTTTTAACTCTCCGGAACTTGCTATTCTTAATGTGATATTTTTCATAACATCCAAATCATCAGTTGTTAATTTAGAGCCAACTTTATATGATTCATCACGAGTAATTTCACACCTAATTTGATTTTGGCTAATTAATTCAAGTATTATAAGCGATAATGAGTTTATTGTAATTTCATAATCATTAAATCGCTTGTTTATAAATAAAGATGATATAATTGGATATGCATCATCACTTGGAGGATTCTTAATATTTGGATTTTCACTGTTACCTTTCAAAAACATATGAACACCATTCGGTAGTTTATAATACAAACAATAAATATTTTTGGAATTTATATATTTTTTTGATGACTGTTTCACATTAACATAAGAATTTAAAAAATCTATAATTTAGTAAGTATTTTAAGAATAAGCAATCCTACGACAGTTGCTAATTTAATATGAATATTTCATTCAGCTTTTTATAAAGAACATATTTTAAAAATCATTGGTCTTACCAATAAAAGAAGTAAAAAATTTCTCAAATTCCTCATCATCCATAGGTTGAGGGATTGAAACTTTATCATTGGCCAATATATTTGAAGCAAGGTCAAAGTATTCTTGTGCTTCACTACTTTCTGGATATTTTTCAACGACGGTTTTTGCATTTAATTCACTTTCCTGAATCAAGTTGCTTCTATGAATAGTACCAACTACATCAGTTCCTATTTTTTTTGCAAATTCATGTACAATTTCTTCTTCATTGTTGACATTTCTGCAATTACAGATAATTCCACATAAATTACCTTTAAGCTTGTTAACACCACGAACAATATTATTGGCAGCATAAAGAGACATATATTCCCCGGATGTTACAATCAATACTTCATCAGCATATTTTTCCCTTAAAGGAACTGAAAAACCACCGCAAACAACATCCCCTAAAACATCATACACAACCACATCCAGCTCTTCATCAAAAACACCTATTTTTTCAAGCCTTTTCATTGCTACAATTACACCCCTTCCGGCGCAGCCAACTCCAGGTTCGGGACCACCACTTTCAACACATAAAATACCATTGTATCCTTCAAAAATCAAATCATCCCGCTCAGGATTTCTATTATCTTTAAGTGTATTTACAATTGTAGGAATTCTATTACCGTATAATGTGCGTGTAGTATCTGCTTTCGGATCACATCCAATAACCAAACATTTTAAATCCTGTTTTGACCATGTAGCAGATAAATTAGCTACCGTTGTACTTTTTCCTATTCCGCCTTTTCCGTAAATAGCAATTTTTTTAATCATAAAAATAAAACCCCCGTTATTTGCAATTTTACAAATGAATTACTACAACTATCTTTTAATTAATTTATATACAAAATCATTTTTTCTAACTTTTGAGGGTAATAAAACACCTACATTTGAATTTTTATCAACTTTTTCAACATTTTCATTATTGACCTGCATTGAGTCTATCGTATGGGTAACTGATCCTGTGGTTTCACCCTGAATCATTATTTTGTCGCTAATTTTTAGCTCATCCCATACTCTGATTTCAGCAACATTAACCCTATTGTAATAATTAACAACCTGACCAATATCTTTTTTGATATACTTTGACTGATTGGTTTCACTTGTCTCGAAAGGTATGTTGAAATAAAATCCGGTGTCAAATCCACGATTGAAAACACTTTGAAGTTCCTCAATCCATTTTGGGTCAGTTTTATAATCATCGGGATTTTCAAGATATGAATCAATGGCTTTTCTGTATATGCCTGTTACCATTCCCGTATAATCCGGGCTTCGTGCTCTTCCTTCAATTTTAAATGAAGTGACATTGGTTTTCATTAATTCAGGAATATATTCAATCATACACATGTCTTTAGGTGAAAAAAAGTTGCTTCTGTAACTGTCATCATAGCTTTTTGATATTATGAACCTTTCATCATCCACTTCACTGGTATTTGAAACCAGATCATTTTGGGATTCTTCAAATGTTAAAGTCCAATTTTTACGGCATGGCTGAAGACAATCTCCACAATTTGCACTTCTTTTGTAAAGACCATAACTTAAAAAACATCTTCCTGAAATTGCCATGCACATTGCACCATGAATAAAAATTTCAGTTTCAATGGGTGATTTTTTAGTAATTTCTGTGATTTCCTCAATTGACAGTTCTCTTGACAGAATTGCCCTTTTAGCACCAAGCTTGTGAAGTGTTTTAAGAGTATAAGAATTAGTAACATTTTCCTGAACGCTTATATGAGCTTCAAGGTCACGCGAAACACAGTCTTCTATCAGTCCGATATCCGATAATATCAGTCCGTCAATGCCTGAGTCTGCTATCTTTCCAATATTGCATTTAAGCTTTTCAATTTCGCTTTCTTTCAGTATAATATTTGTACATAGATACGTTTTGGCATTGTATTCTTTAGCTGTTTTAGATATTTTGGCCAAATCATCAATTGAAAAATTTTTAGCATTGGCCCGCATATTATACTCATTCAAACCAAAATAAACTGCATCAGCACCATTTTCCAAAGCAGCACGAAGAGATATGAAATTTCCGGCAGGAGCTAATAATTCAACCATATTATCATATTAAGGCTTGTAATAAGTTTCAGCTTCAATATCATCAGGCAGCTCTGTTGGATAACACTCATTAAGACATCCTAAACATAAATCACTTTCAGGCATTCCAATAGCTTCCACAAGTGCATCAAGGGTAATATAACCTAAAGTATCAATGTCCAGCTGCTCTTTGATTTCTTCTATTGAGTAATTAGCAGCAATCAATTCCTTTTTACTTGCCATTGCTACACCATAAAAACAAGGTGCTACAACCGGAGGACATCCAACCAGGAAATGTATTTCAGCAGGCTCTGATTCCTTAACCAGATCTATTAATTTTTTGGATGTTGTTCCCCTTACAATACTGTCATCAATCAGAATGATTTTTTTACCTTTGATAGCTTCTTTAATCGGATTTAATTTAAGTCTGACAGCCAATTCACGTTCTTCCTGTGTCGGCATGATAAATGTTCTTCCGACATACCTGTTTTTAATTAAACCTTCACCGTAAGGAATCTTTGAAGCCCTTGAATAGCCGATAGCTGCAGGAATTGATGAATCCGGCACTGGAATAACTACATCTGCATCAATCGGATATAACTTATACAACTGTTCACCAATATTTAATCTGGTTTTGTAAACATTAATGCCGTCAATAGTACTGTCAGGTCTTGCAAAATAAACATATTCAAACATACAGTGAGATAAATCCGACTGGGAAGCTGTATCCAGCATGTAACTTTCAACATGGTCATCCATTAAGTGAACGATTTCACCAGGCACAATATCCCTTATATATTTCGCATTGATAACATCAAAAGCGACTGTTTCAGATGCCAATATAAAATCATCATTTTTCTTGGCAATAGCCAATGGTTTAATACCCATCGGATCGCGTACACCATATAATTCTCCATTCACAAGAATAACCAGTGCATAAGACCCGACTAATTTATGAGAAACAACCTCAATTGCATCAAGAATATCACGATTATTATCATAATGCTCTTTTTTAAGCATATAACATATTACTTCAGAATCCGTGTCTGATTTAAATTCATATCCTTCTTCTATAAGCTCATTCCTCAGCTCTGCAGAATTAACAATATCTCCATTATGAGCCATTGCAATAAATCCATCATCAAAATCAGTGACGAATGGTTGAGAGTTTTCAAGTTTGGACTGACCGGTCGTAGAATATCTTACGTGTCCGATAGCTATATTTCCAAAAAGATTTTTTATCTCATAATCCTTAAAAACATCAGTTATTAGTCCCATACCGCAATAATAATTTAATCCTTTATTGGAATTATATGTCGCAATTCCAGCTGATTCCTGACCTCTATGTTGTAATGCATACAAACAATAGTAAACAAAGGAAGAAACATTCCTAGAAGTATCTTTGGAATGTATTCCTACTATACCGCACTTGTCTTCGATTTCTCCCTGCATTTAGAAACTCCAAAAATATAAATTACAATATAATTTTTCTATCACATAGTATAAAAATATATTTTTTAATCAAAAATTATGACTCTAAAACAACCTGAAAAAATGAAGTAGAATCGCAGTATTTTCATTAAAAAGTGGTTAATATTAATTTTAAGTATAATAATCTTAAAATAATAGAAAAAAAGAATATGGTAATCCTTAAATCATATTAAGGACATAATAATGCATCAACTGTTATATGCTGTTGATTTTTTGATGCCACATCCATGCAGATTTGACAATAGTTTCCAAATCGTATTCTGGCTGCCAGCCCAGTTCATTTCTGATTTTAGATGAATCGGCGATCAAAATATCAGGATCTCCTTCACGACGGTCAGTTATTTCAACCTTAAAGTCCTTTTCAGTCACCTTTTTACACATGTCAATTACTTCTCTGACAGAGTAACCTTCACCATTACCTAAATTAAACACATTGGATTTGTTTTCTTCACATAAATATTTATATGCTTCAATATGAGCACTGGCCAAATCGTTAACATGAATATAGTCACGAATACATGTTCCATCAGGAGTATTATAATCAGTACCAAAAATTGAAACACTCTCGCGATTACCAATAGCTGCATCCAAAACCAGAGGTATCAGATGAGTTTCAGGATCATGCAATTCTCCGATTTCACAGTCAAAGTCACATCCTGCAGCATTAAAATATCTCAGAGAAACATAATTGAAATCCCCTTTTTCAGCTTCTCTTTCAAGTGCCTTTTCAGTAATCCATTTGGAATGACCGTAAGGATTAATTGGTTTTAAAAGCTGATCTTCAGTTATTGGTACTTTTTCAGGAATCCCATAAACTGATGCAGTTGAGGAGAAAATAAATTTATCAACATTAAACTCCCTCATTATTTTAAGGAGGTTTAATGTATTCTTGTAGTTATTTTTAAAATACTTTTGCGGAATTTCAACAGACTCCGCTACTGATGAAAAAGCTGCAAAATGAATAACTCCTTCAATATCATATTTTTCAAAGACATCTCGCAACTTACTGCTACCAAAGTCACAATTTTCAAAGCTACCCCATTTTACAAAAGATTCATAACCCTTAACCAAATTATCAACAACAACGGTCTCATAGCCTTCGCTGTTCAGCAATTTGTTTGTGTGGGAACCTATATAACCTGCTCCACCAGTAATCAGAATCAATTAAAACACCTTAGATAAATTTACCTAACTTTAATAAAGCTTTAGGAGATATTTTTATTAATTTTTTAACAATTTCAGTTGTAGATATCTTTTCAAAGCTTTCATCTTCAAAAGCATGAGCAATGCTGTCAAGTTCATCATCAGATAAAGTTAATAAGTATTCCTGAACTTTCTTGTATCTTTTGACATCGTGGTCAAGTTCATCATGAGCCATTTCATCATATTTTTTAAGGAATTTTTTGGAATAGTTTTCCTCTTTAATTGCTTCAGCAGCAACCTGACCTGCACACATTCCACCAGTCATTCCGCTGATTATTCCTCCTCCGGTTAAAGGATTTACCTGACCTGCTGCGTCACCACAAACCATTATATTATCATCATAAAGCTTTTTGCTCATTCCGCCAACTGGGTCTCCACCTACATTCAGTTCAACAGCCTGTGCATTTTTGGTGTATGGACATTTTGCTATAAAGTCATCCAAGTATTCAATAGCCGGTTTTTCAGCTTTATGTGGCAGGACAGCTAATCCCACATTAGCAATATCCTCACCTTTTGGGAAAATCCATACATATCCTCCAGGAGCACATGATCCAAAGTAAAATTCAATTACTCCAGGCCTTTCGAATTCCACATTACACATTTCATACTGTACTCCGGATTCCATTTCTTTTGCTTTGGCGGCAGGTTTTAAACCTGCCCATCTTGCAACATGGCCTTCAGGACCGTCAGCAGCTATTAATATTTTACATTTGTATACTTCTTCTTTTCCCATTGATTCAGTTGATACAATATAACCGTTATCAATTTTGTCAACAGAGGTTACCAATGTTTTAATTTTAATTTCAGCACCTGCTCTTGCAGCATCCATTGCCATGAATTTGTCGAATACTTTTCTTTCCAAAATGTATCCTGCTTCAGGCAGCTGAACTTCATCTTTGGTTAACCATACATCAGTTCCATCCGGTGACTGTAATCTTATACCTTCAATTTCCTGTGTGACGAAACGAGGATTTGGTTCAATACCTAATTTTTCAAGTCCCTGAATTGAAACTCCTTCAGCACATCTTTTTGGTGCTCCGATTTCTGATTTCTTATCCATTAAAATAACTTTTGCTCCGCCTAATGCAGCATGTTTAGCTGCAGTTGAACCTGCAGGTCCTGCACCTACTACAATAACATCTGTTTCAATCATTAAAATCAATCCTCTTTTTCTAATGCATTAATAGGACAAGCCTTAATACATGTATCACAATCTCTACAGTCATCATCATTAAAAACTAAAGCATATTCCCTTACTTGAATTAAATTTCTTGGGCATACACCAGCACATTCACCACAAAATGAACACCAATCTTTAACTATCATAATTATCTCCTTTTGAAAAAACAATACTAAAAACCTTTTAACTACTAATAAGTAGTATTTTTATAATATTTAAAAGTTTAGATAAACATCTTAACGAACAAGTAAAACAGGAACATCACAATTTCTTAAAAGTCTTTCAGATACAGATCCAATCTGATGATCACTAACTTTATTCTCTTCAAATGATACAAATCGCTCATTATCGGAGCCGTATGCATGAATTACCACTAAATCCGCACCGGTCTGATTGATAATAAACTTCATATCTCTCAGGGCATCAGCAGTTAATAAATGCTCAACAACTTCAATACCATATTTATTCGCTTTTTTTGAGACTTTGGATAAAATTTCATCACCACTATCCTCTTCATCATCATAGCTATTCAGGGAAAATTCCCCAAGAACGTGAACTGCCGCAATTTTTGATGAGAATTTTTTAGCTAATTCAACAGCAACATCAGCAGCTGCATATGAATATTCCGATCCATCTACAGGAACACAGATTGTTTTAAACATTTAATCATTCTCCTTTTAAATAGCTTGCATGACAATAATCAATGAAATTATCAACTATTTTATTAATATCTTCGCTGTCATCAATGATTTTACCATTATCCATGAATAATGCTCTGTTTGACAATTCTTTAATAAAATCAGTATTATGTGAAATCATTATAACAGTAATATTATATTCCTCGGATATTTTTTTAAGTGAATTAGTAACAGTTCTGAGAGTTACAGGGTCTAAGTCACCAAACGGTTCATCTAAAAGTAAAAATTCCGGTTTTGAAACTAGAATTAATGCAAGCATCACACGTACTTTCTGACCACCGGATAATTCATATGATTTTCTAGGAAGAATATCCAAACTTAAATCAAGACTTTCAAAAATATCTTTTACAGCTTCTCGGGTTGCAGTTTCCGGAAATTTAGGGAATAAATCATTTAAAATATCAGGACTTATACCAACCTGTTCCAGACGTGCTTTGGCTTCATGTTCCTGTAAATCTGTTAGAAGATAAAGAGAATCCAGTAACTCATCTCCAAGACCCATTCTTTTAGCTCTTTCACGAGCCTGTTTAACAATATCCGAATTTTTATAACCTAAACGGGTAGCTAACTGATCAATGACAGTTGCGTAATGACTCAATGCAAATTCCTGATGCATAAAACCCAATTTTGAACGGATTTTCATACGGTTAATTCCTGGAATAGCTATATCATTCCACTGTCCGTCAACATCATATAAAACTTCACCTTTATCAGAATCATCAAGTCCTGCAAGCATTCTTAAAAGGACAGTTTTACCCGCTCCACTTGGTCCGATTAAACTTAGAATATTTTCTTTTTGGACTTTGAAATTTATATCTTCAATCTGAAGCACTTCTCCACCAGTCAGAAGATAAAATCTTTTGTATATATCCTTAACATCAACAACATCATCATCAGTTGAAATATTTTCTATATCGACAATCGGATCCATGTTCTCCATGAACTCAGAGGTAATCTCATCAGGACCTCCCTGTTTTGCAATTTCCCCATCTTCCATTAAAATTACTCTGTCCGCCAGGTATTTCTGAACTTCAGGTAAATGGGAAACAAGAATAACCGTAATATTCAGTTCTTCATTTATTTTTTTAACTGCATCAAGTATTTCCTGCTTAGTTTTAGGACATGCCATTGTAGCAGGTTCATCAAGAAGAAGAACTTCAGGTTGTTTGGCTAATTGGCGAGCCATTATTAATCTTTGTTTTTCTCCCCCACTTAAGACAGAGGCATAATGATTACTTTTATTTGTAAGAGAGACCAACTCCAATATTTTATCTGCTTCATCACCAAATTCACTTTCAGCCAGTTCAAAATCAGTACTTCCTTCATCAAAATATTCTCTGGAATATAATTTTCTTAAAACATTCTCACGAACAGTATCCGGCCATAAACCGAATGACCTTTGAAGATGAATAGCTGTCACTTTTTTAAGTTTATTGTAGTAAAACTGGCTGGATTTTTCATTTACACTAACATCACCAACAGTGATTGTACCTTCATCAATATGTTCCACACCTCTTAGTGCTCTTAAAAGTGTAGTTTTACCAGAACCACTCTTACCCATAATTCCAAGAATTTCTCCATCACCAACTTCAAAACTAACGTTTTTAAGACCTACAACAGAATTTCCATCATCTAACTCAAATGATTTAGAAATATTTTCAACTTTAATCATAATAATGCCTCATTTACAATATACAAATCTATATTAATAACACTATTTAAAAATATTTAGTGGTGATTTAATATGGTTAGTAATGCTAAAGTTCTGGAATACATCGATAAATTGGAAACTGACAAACTTTTAATTGAAACACATTTTGCAAATATCGAAAGAATTGTAAGGGAAAATGATGATATTGATAAAGACAAATTAGTCGGACTGCTGTCTAACTTCAGCACATTGAACATACAGTATGACCAATTATGCCATGACTTAATTACTTTTTTAAAGATATTCCAATCTGACAACGATGAAATTAGAATCTATAAAACCGATGAACTCATCGAATTACTGAATCAAAAAGCACTTGAATTCGAGAACTAACTTTGATATGATAAAACAATATCTCCTGTTGTGGAATTAGTTGAATTTTCAGCAACAACCTCACCATCCCTTAAAAGTTGAACAGTAAGATTGAAAGATGAATAATCCGTTTTTCCGATATTAACATAGACTTCATCCCATGATACACAATCAAGACTAATTGTATCATCCCCAAATCCAGATACCTGCTGAAGATATTCAGGATTACCTACACGTCCACTCCATGAACCATCATAAGTAATTCTGACCTGGTAAGGATAAGCGGTTCCAGTCTGCACATTCTGATCCGCTTCAATAACATTCAATGTTTCTTCATTTCCCGGCTGACTATACTCATAAACAATGGAAAACACCAAAAAAAGAATAACGAAAATTCCAAAAACAATTATTATCTTATTTCTAGTTTTCAGGTCCCATCCTTTATTACTTTTACCGGTAGGCGAACCACTCAAAATATAAGAACAATTAGCACAATATGTAGAAGATGAATTGTTATCATATCCACATCTTGGACATTTAACCATAATACTAAACCTGTAAATTCACTCAATATGACTATCTATTAAAAGTACTCATATTTAAATTTAATTGAAAAAAAAAGGATAAACACCCTTTATTTACGGTAATATTCGTAAACATTTTTTGCAGTTTTTTCATTCATACCATCAACATTTTTAAGTTGTTCAATAGTGGCCTGTTTAATATTATCAACACTTCCAAATTCCTTTAAAAGATTTAATTTTCGCTTATTACCAATTCCTTTAATCTCATCAAGGCTAGATTGACTTATATTTTTACTTCTAAGCTTTCTGTGATACGTAATAGCAAAACGATGCGATTCATCACGAACCTGCTGAAGCAAATGAAGAGCTTTATTATTTTCAGGAATAATAATAGGCCTTTTAAGATTGGGAAGATAAATCTCCTCAAACTCCTTAGCAAGCCCAATAACAGGAATATGCGTTAGATTCAAATCATCCAAAACATCACAGGCCATACCCAGCTGACCTTTGCCCCCATCAATTACAATCAAATCCGGTTCAGGATCATCTTCAATCAATTTTAAACGGCGAGTTAACAATTCTTTCATCATTGCAAAATCATTAGGTCCTGGAGTTTCAATTTTAAAATGCTTGTACATTTTTTTATTAGGTTTAGCATCTTTAAATGAAACCTTTGAACCAACAGCAAACTTACCTGAAATATTACTGATATCATAACCCTCAATAACTCGAGGAAGTTTATCAAGTTTCAGGTATTTTTTAAGTTCAACAAGAGAATTTTCAAGACTCTTTTTCTGATGCTTAATAATTTCAGCATTTTTCTCAGCCATCTTGACAAGTCTCAATTTAACGCCCTTTTGAGGAACTTTAATGCGAACCTTATTACCTCTTAAATCGCTTAACCATTCTTCAAGCAAATCTTTATCATCAAGTTCGAGTCCCAAAAGAATCTGCTTTGGAACATGACGATTATAACCATAATACTGCTGAATAAAAGCAAATAAAATCTCGGAAGTGGAATCATATTCAGAACCGCTCATTAAAAAGTCATCTCTGCCAACGATTTTACCGTTTCTAACAGGCATTATAACAACAATAATTTCATACTTTGATTTGGCAATAGCTATTACATCCTGATCCAAATCATCATCAACCAAGTCAACAAATTGTTTTTCCATAATTTCTTCAATGGATTGTATTTGATCTCTTAAAACAGCAGCTTTTTCATATTTTTCTTCCTTAGCAGCTAAATTCATCTCTTTTTTAAGATTTCGAACAATAGTTGAGTATTTACCCTGGAAAAATAAATCTATTTTATTAATAATCTCTGCATATTCCTCTTCAGATATATTTCCCTCACAGGGAGCATAACACAAATCAATCTGAGAGTTAAGACAAGGCCCATTCATATTGGAACAGGTTCTAATCTTGAATAGTGATTTTAAAAATTTAACTGTTTTTTTAACGGAGCCGACATCAGTAAAGGGACCATAAAAAATACCATTTTTAGTAATGTTTCTGGTAATAACCAGGCGAGGAAACTTCTCATTTGTAATTTTAACATAAGGATATCTTTTATCATCCTTGAGCTGAATATTATAACGGGGCCTATGCTTTTTAATTAAATTTGCTTCTAAAATCAGTGCTTCCTTTTCGGAATTGGTGATAATATACTCCAGACTGTCAAAGTGACTCATCAGTATCTGAGTTTTAGGTCTGTCCAGTTTTTCCCTAAAATAAGATTTAACCCTATTCAAAAGGTTTTTGGCCTTGCCAATGTAAATAATCTCATTTGAAGAATTGCGCATTATATAAACGCCCGGCTTTTTGGGCAAATTATCAGGAGATTTGATTTTACTTGACATGATAAATAACCTAATTAAGCTCAACAGTATCATCATTTAATTTAACGGTACTGTCAGCAATCAGTGAGTCCAAAACACTTTTGATTTTAGTGGAAGTCTTACGGGAGGTTGATTTAAATCCGAAATTACGGGAAACTTCCCTGATTAAAAGGTTAGTTGACAACACTCTTCTGTGTTTCAGGGTTGTTTTGATATTTTTAGCAATCTCTTCATCTGAAATCAGATCAATTTTTGGTTTTACCCTTTTTCTAATAACAACATCATTAACAGAAGAATCATATAAAAAATTACCTATTTTGATGATATCTCCGGAATTTTCAGAATTTTTAATAGCTTTATTAACCTGCTTTTTCATATTTGCACCAGCCCGTTTTATATTACAGCTATCTTTAACTCTTTTAATAACTTCATTAACATGAATTGGACCTTCAACCCTTATAATCTCATTAATAGACTTGGAAACATCATCGATTGGTTGATTAAATAAATCTTCCTGAGAATTTAATCCAAAATTATCAGCAAACCTATAATTTACAATTTCATCCCCAATATTGCCTTTTTTAGGAAGCTTATTATCGTCAAAGGATTTTAATTTATTATTTTTTTTGAATCTTTCTTTTTCGATCTCCTTATAATCTTCATCAGCAATCTGGATAATACTTTCCAAATCATCATCCATTTTAGTTTCACGGATTTCATCATCATTATTAAATTCATCTATAATATTATCTAATTCAGATTTATTTTTATCTTTAATTTCATCATTTCTTGATAAAACAAAATCTTTTTTATAAGAAACATTTTCCTCATTGTGAGATGGTGTATCATAATCTATGGTTCTGTCTACAACAGAAACATAACCAATAGGAGTAGGATTTTCAATTTCATTTAATGATTTATGAATATATTTAATATCACGAATACTGCTTTTGATGGATTCCTTCACAGATTTATTTTCGCTGCTCTTTCCATCATAGTAAAGATTGTTTTTTCTTAATGGACTTTGAATATCATTAACACCTTCATAATATGTAACACCGTCAGGTATAGATTCATGAGATCTTTTTTCTAAATTATTGTTGACCACATTATTATTTTGAATCTTGTCTTCGTTATTCATAACATTATTGCTAAAACTTTCATTAAATTCATCGTTATTTTTATTAAATGTATCTGAAATCACATTGTCAAATGCCTTATCCACAAGTGCTGAAGCTATATATGAAATATCTTCATCATCCAAATTGCCATCAGGATTATTGTTAAATGTTTCATCAATAATGCTGGTGAAATCATCATTCCTTGTGTTATTTTTAAGATGACTGTCGAAAACAACATGTTTATCACTTTGGAATTCGGTAGTATCCTCGATATTCACATCCAAATCAGGATAATCCTTATTTTCAGAAGAATAACCATTAATGATTTCAGCATCAACAACATTATCCCCTGTAGGAACATCCACATTTCCAATAATGTCTTCTTCAATAATTTCACCTTTGACATGTTTTATTTCTTCTTTTGATGGATTAATTCTTGAAGAACCACGAATAGTATCTGATAACTTGGAATTATTTATTCCATAAGGATTATTAGGCTTAGAATTTCTAAACAAAATATTTTTAACTGGATTGACTTCAACAACAGGAAGTTCATCACCTTCACCAGGAGATTTAACTTCACCTCCCACATCGTCAATTGGATTGGAATCCTCCATATTCTCTTCATCATTGGTGTGGTCAACATAAATATAATCTTCATCAGAACCTAAATCAACAATGAAATCATCATCGGCAACATCACCGGAAGATTGTTCATTATGATTTGCATTTAAATCCGAATTCATATTAGAATCAAAAGTATCCGCCCCAACATCATCTAAAAGTTCATCCGAACCATCAAAGGCAACATTATCAACTTCAACATCACGACTTTTAAGACTATCCCCATCAACATCC
>CADBPS010000098.1 GCA_902796575.1 uncultured Methanobrevibacter sp.
AAAAATCATTTACATCAACTAAAATATTTGATTTTTCGCCAAAATAGTCATCTTTGATTCTTTTTGCATAAACATCTTCATTAGAATCATCATAGTCTTTTGAAATTAGTGGAATTAATCCCCTTAGTGATGGAATGTAAATTTTATAGAAATTATAATTAAACAAATTTTCATCAAATGTAATATTTTTAAAATGCTCCTTGAAAATTTTATCACAAAAGAACCAATAAGAATTGACAGGTTTTCCAGATATATTAATATTCTTATTAATTTGAATTAATTTGGGATTAAATTCTTGTGATTCTACAAGATACTCCACATCATTTAAATCATTATTGATATTTCTATAAGCTTGAACCTCCTCATTATAAAACTGTTTATTGCCAGGATTATTGATATAATATTTAAATTCTTCTACTTGATTTAAATAATATTCAAAATGTTCATCATTTGGTAAAAAATTCAGTTTTGCATTTTTATCAATGTAAAATAATGATCTCATGAATCTGCTTTTACCTGAATTATTTGCTCCAACAAGAATGTTCACCCTTGATAAATCATCTAATCTATCTTCAAAAGTAGAGTTAATTACGGTATAGAGATTATTTTCATTTTTTAAGTGTTTGATATTGAACAATTAAACCACCATAAATATACTATAATTATGCCTCAAATAAACCTATTTCTTCATCAAATCTTCTAATTATTTCTTCAGTTTTAATATCTCCATTTTTAAATTTCTCATACAATTTCAATAGTTCATAAGAATCTATAATTAAACATTTATATTTATTTTTAGCCCATTCTATTTGTTTATGATTCACAGGTTCACGTTCTTGTGGAGGCCTCTCTAAAAACCTGTTTGCAACCAATATTGGTTGAAGATTCTCATTTTCAATTTTATCTTGGCGTCTTGTGAAATGTATGTCCAATTCACTTAAATGATTATTAGTAATATTTTTTTTAACACCTTTAATTTCGCCAATAAATGTCACATTATCAAATTCGATTAAAAAATCTTCTTCGCCAATATCTTCAAAATCAGACAAGTTATAGTTTAACAAATCTTGCAAAATTAGCCTCACCCCATCTTCAAGAGGTTTAGATTTTTTATAAAGGATTGATTTGTATTTATTGTTCTCAGTGAGTTTGTTTTTTGCCACCTCATTTTTAGATTTTAATTCATTGATTTTGTTTGTGTTCAATTCAATCAGTTGTTTTTTCTCAACATCATCAAACATTTCAACATCTTTAAACCAATTTGGTTCTTCAACATCATCATTGAACTCTTCAATGACTTTAATGAAACAATTAATCTCATCTTCATTTTTAAAATCTAAAGTTTTGTAAACAATATTGTCATGCTGAATAGTGGTTACATTACCATTTTTATTCTTTGTGATAATTTCACAATCATCAGAAAATTCGGATAAATAAAAATCAGCACTAAAATTTTTATCTTCTATTTCAGTATTATTCTTTCCAAAAATCAATTGAAAGTCTGGTAAAGAGTAAAATTTCCTAATATGGGTATAAATAATATTTAAACTATTTTTTAACTCTCTACCATACGAATTTTTTAAATTTTGAGGCAATGCAACAATAATCATACAATCATCACTATCATTTAAATTAGTTTTAAGTGATTGGAAATCATTTTCATTATTAAATCTGTCATTTGAGCTACTATAATCAAGTAATTTATCACTATTCAAACGTATTAAATTATAATCAAATGAATCCAAAGCATAAAACCCATTAAATCTAGATACAGTCAGATTAGAAAAATTAGAAACAATAATTGGAGGATATGTAATTATTTGTATTTTATTTGTCATAGATTATTATATATAATTTATACTAAATGTAATTTTTCTAAATTAATTCATAGAAAGATACAAAAATTAAATTAAATTAAATTAAAAAAATATCCTTCTTTATTTAGAGTAAATTCACTTGTAATTTGTTATAGAGAGGTTAACAGAAGACATATATTGAATATTTAATATAGATACGAATGAAAAACAATACTGCTAACCCCACTAACTCTTTGTTCCAAATGCACTTAGTAAGAATATTTTCTTAAGCAATTCTAATAATTTCAATTACATTATTTTCATTTAATCATCTTAAATTCAATGAATATTAAAATGCTACAAAATGATTAATATAAATTCGCAATTTTAAAAATATATTACAAACTATGCTTAATTTACATGTCCCTAATCAAAATTCTTTTATAGGACATATGTTAAATTATTATACAACAAATTATATTCTATAAAAACCACACCGTAAAAATAACTACTCTAATTTCATATGTTCAACTTTATTTTATAACAGAGGGGAATTAAATGTTAAACTTATTTTCAGAACGTAATAAAGCTAAAAGTGTTGATGAAGTAATTAATTATGATGGACTTCCAGAAAAACTTAGAATTCAGTTCAAATTTATTGTAGAAGACATTTTAGACAGATACGGTAGGCAATATGAAATTCATAAAGACCTATGTGAAGAATACGGTAAGCTTAGTTTAAGTTCCAAACGCCATCTTGGAGCATCTGATAGAACTACCATAATTGAGTTAATTCTAGACAAAAACACCAATATCGAAACTGTTTTCGACATAATCGAATTAACATTGCACTATTATAACTATGACCTGCATGAAGATTACCAATTCAATGAAGACGAGATAACAGAAATTATGGATGACCTTGAAAATGAAATTAACATCCGTTTTAAAGAATCCTCTGTAGGCTATGAGATAATTAATTTGGAAATTATTAGAATTGATTCAGAAGCGACATTTAAAGAAATCATCGAACCGACAATAAATTTAACATATAATAAACTATTTGAAAATGTGAATCTGGAATATGTAGACGCAATAAAATCCTATCAAAAAGGCGATAATAAAAATTGCCTAATAAAATGCTTAAATTCATTTGAAAGCACAATGAAAATAATCTGTGATGAAAATGGTTGGCAATACAGAGATAATGCCACTTCAAATAAGTTATTAAACATTTGTTTTGAAAACGAACTGATACCTAAAAAGATGCACTCAGAGTTTACAAG
Organism: uncultured Methanobrevibacter sp.; assembly: GCA_902796575.1. Lineage (GTDB taxonomy): Archaea > Methanobacteriota > Methanobacteria > Methanobacteriales > Methanobacteriaceae > Methanocatella. The sequence goes on from CADBPS010000098.1 coordinate 3,083, forward strand.
TCTAAGAAGTTTACTCGAAAGTGGCATTCCTCCAGTTAGAAATCATTATGCTGGACATGGAAAAGGAAAAGAAAAGATTGTTGTTGAAGATTATCTAGCTAGATATGCCGTTCACATTACTGGATCATGCATATTGTTATTAATTGAAGCGAGTGGCCTGTAAGGTGAGAAGATGCCTAAAAGAGAATATATTAAAGAGATTCCAATTGAAAGTTATGATGAATTAGTTAAAATAGTGCAAGGAAAAACAAAATATTGTGAAGATTTAAGAGAAAAATTCATATTTAGAGGAATGGAAGATAGCGACTATAAATTAGTACCTTCAGCGTTAAGAGAAGATAATCGACTTGATGATTTTGTTGATGAAGATTTTAAATTAACTTTATCTCTTTCCCATAAACAAGCTGTTGAATGCGAATTTGAAAATAAAGAAAACTATTATGAAAATGTTAAACCTTACACAGTTGATAAGTATGGTCGATTAATTGATGATGAAGTTAAAGATTTTGCATGGTCCTGGGAAGAATTCCAATGCGTAAAAGAATTAAATGCACTGATGAAATTCCTAAGTTATGCAGATAAATTAGGATTAAAGGTGCCTAATAATCAAAAAATTCGCCAATTACTTGAACATAACACTCAAAACATATTTGATCATGAAAAGGGAATTTGGCCAGATGAAGATTTTTATGAATTAATGGCACTAGCCCAACACTATGGAGTTCCCACAAGAGCTCTGGATTGGTCATATGACTATAGAGTTTCATTATATTTTGCTATAAAAAATATACTGAACGATGAGTATTTGACAAGTGAAAAACCAAAAAATGGTGCTTTATGGGCATTTAATTATAAATATTTTAATCCATGTTACATGCCTAAACGTAAAACAGATTGCACTATACATTATCGTCCGGAATATAATTCAAATCCGAATTTAAATGCGCAAAAAGGATTATTCACATTTATGATAAAATGGGTTTGGGAAGATGCAAAACAACCTTATGACCAATTTATAAAAGAACTTTTAGACAATCATAATCTGATTGGGAAGAAAATACCAAAAACAGAAACTGTATTTTATAAGTTCACCATTCCAGAAGATGAAAAACCAAATATTCTTAAAGAATTATATGCTGAAGGCTATTCAGAAGAATATCTGTTCCCCGGATATAATGGAGTTAGCCAAACAATTGAAAATAGAGTTAAATTAGAAATCTTGATTAAAACAAAAGAATTAATGAAAAATTATTGTTATATTATAAAAAATAAATAATATTATTTTTAGGAGATAATATATGAAAAAATTTGATGTTTTATGCCCAGTCTGCAAATCTGAAATTAAAGAATATGATTATTACATAAGTGGAGATAAACGAATTGTTTTTTGCTCCGAAGAATGTGTAAAAACTGTTTTATCCAATGCATTTATGGTGGATGGGATTTATAACATCAAGACATGTAGAGGGTATGATTACTGCAAAAAATTAGGCAACACAAGAGAAATATGTATTTTTACTAAAGAAATAAATGAAGAATTATTTAATCCTATGAGAATTCCTAAAAAAACAGATTATTCTAACTGGTGTTCCCCTGCCGAAGTTTCAATAATCGTTGGAAATATGAAACTTCTAGATTTTGTTAAAAAATCAGAAGAAAAATCAACTAAATTAAATAAAGAAACCTTAAAACAAAGTAAATTAACAAACAGATTGACCTGGGTAATGTTATTTGTTAGCATTGTAAATTTAATATCACTCATCTTCGGTAATTGATTAACCAATAAAAGTTTTCCTATATTCCGTCAGTTCATTTTTGTGGAATTCTCAAAACAGAAATCAATTGATGTCTTGAGCCAATCGAAGCATGTTGCAACATTATAAGCCTTTCCTTCAAAGAGTACTCCCTATACTTCATTCAATTTTGTGAGTGCCTCGGTAAGGTGGATTTTCATTTTCAACACCCTGTTCATTTCACGAATCTTGTCAAAAATGTACAGAGTTAGATTATATCTTCCAACAACTGCAAGTTTTGAGGAAGCATCATCAGTTTTGGCCTTTCAACCAATTAGTTGATATTGTAGATATTGAACTCCAATTGACTGCCTTCGACAATCGCCTGTTTGTTTAGCTTATCATTTGAAATTATCTTTAGCGACAGTGCGGATTTTTCGCATTTATTGAATGAGTCAATTAATTGTTTTGTGCATGAATTTTTTGCTTTTGTGATTGTGCCTCCCAAGAACCAAAGTGCCAAACAGGAAATTACATCAAAGATACTTAACATATCTTTTGACAGGCAAAGACGACATCAACAAGTCCGTGATTATTCTAACTTTCTAAAGACATAGCACTATTCTACCTTTTGAAAAGTTTTCTAGATATAAGACTTACCAGAAGAACCTTCAATAAACCTTTTGATTCTACATGTAACAGTTAAGACATGATCAATACAAAATCTATCTTTTTTTATAATTTATCTGAATAATAGGCTCATAACCCCATAATCTCATTTGTTGACTCCATTTTACCAATTTGGTTTTTAACATTAGCATGTCAAGTTTGTTTATGTCCGCATTATTATCTTCATCGTGAATATCAGTTTCACGGTCTAAAATTAGCCAAATACAAACCGTATTAACCTCTTTTTCAAAACCAGTGTCTTCATTTCTAAGGTATCTCATTCCTTCAATACTTTGGTCAACTACAACGGATAATTTTTGTGCACCCCTACCCTTCTTAACAGAATAAGCAACACCATCTTTATATAAATCCATTATTTCGACACGATATCCCTTTTTTCGCCACAACTTTTTGTCATAATAATCAAAACCGTGACATTTGCAGAGATATTTATTGAATGTTGTTTCATTATACTCTTTGGTTCCTCCAACACCATTCCTATCAATTATGAACCTATCGTATTTGTCACTTTCAAAGCTGTATTCCGGACAGAATTTAGCAGGGATTGTTTCAATCTCCTTTTCAACCATATCGATATAATGCTGGTTGTATCTGCTCCACTTTCCATACTCATAGACACAGTTTTCATCAATGCAATCGTAGATTATAATCTTGTCCAATGTTCTTGGGATCTTTTCGTTTTCGTTTGAAAAAACTATGCTGATGTCTAAAACATCGTCAGATGCAATATTATTTGAAGATATGAATTTTAATATAACTTCCATGCTTAAATCATCATAGTTTTCAACAATTGCCTTTTCATTAGAATTCTTCTTTTTGTACTTTAGTTGAAATTCTGTGAAATCATCAATATTTTTAAGGTCATTGCTGTAGACCACATAGTTATTGACATCCAGCAGATTGCTTTCTTCTCTTTCACTGGACCACTTACATATCTCTTCCTTTAACTTTCTATTTAGTTTTTCCAGTTCTTTTTCATCCTTAACTTCAACCATGTGAGGAATCTCCCAATACACCTCTCCCTTAGAGATTACCCCTTCAATAAATGATATTGTTTTTGCAATAGTCTCAAGATTATCCTTCTCGAGGTTCAGTCTTAAGGAATTACCTGCCTGAATCTTATCCCCAACATCAGTGAATTCCTCATTCGGTTCCATATATGCAGTTATCTTACTTAATGCCTCACCAACATTAATATCCGTTTCATTATAGTTTCTATAGGAACTAATCTGTTTGGTTAATTTGGATTGTGGAATTGTTGTTGCCATCAGATTTACCTTGCCATATTTTAGCCTTTTTGCGAAATTGAATGCCCACTCCTTATTCGACAATGGTTCCACATAATGGTAAGCCGTTCCAAACGATATTGCATAATATGATTCATCTCTTTCAATCAGTATCACTGCACGGGGATTGGACTGGACTTCCGAAGGAGTGACATCGAAATTTTCAGCGAAATTTTGCCAGGACACCTCATTTAGATTCTCGTTGTATTCATAATAGAATTCCATCAAATATTCTTCTTTATCTTTTCCTTCGCCAATTTCAACTTTCATTGTGTTGTTCTTTTTCTCAAAACCCTTTTCCACTAGTTTTGATTTTAATTTTGACAAATTATTTATCTTATATACGCTTATTTCAGTCAAACTAATCACCTTTAATGATTTAACATCTGGCTTTAAATTTAAAGCCAGACCTTTTGTTTATCTTATCCTACGGTATCGATAGGAATTTTTTATGTATCTGTGGTGGTATCTGCCTTTTGACGGGGCAGAAATCAATCCATCAAAGATGTTTTGGAAAACACCATAATACTCATAGACACGACCACTTCGAAACCAGACAGTCAATGTATGGGTGGACGGATTATAATCCACAGCCCTTAAGTTAGATGACCTAACAGGAACCATAATAATACCTCCGTTTAGTTAAGTTCTCACGTCGGATGCCTTTGGTAATACTAGTCTTAAATCAGCCCATCCAAGATTATTGGCACTGCAATAATCTTTTGCTTTGATGTTCCCTTTGCCAGAGAGTGTTTTGTTTTGATGCACATGTAAATCACCTCCCGGAGCGTGACTGCCGCATCGCTCCTTTGGAAATGAGAATCAGCAATGCAAACATCAATAAGCATATAAAAGCCTTCAAGCGAAAAATAGATAAAGTATAATAGGCATGACTGCCATACTATAACTTAACTTATTATGTTTCATAATTTGTTTTGTGTCTTTCGCTCATGGACCATTACCTCGACCCTAACAGTAATGGTCTATGCAAAGACTCTTTTTACTTATTTTATCTTTGATTACTTCATCTCATACTATTTATTATAGTTAATATACTATTTAAATGTATTGTTTTAATATATAAACCTATATTTATAGGTTGATTTAAAAATAAAGGATTTTAAAAGAAGTCCATTTAGGCATTTTTGTGTAGGTTTCAAGTGGAACCCTACAAAGTATCCATTAAATGAAATCATCCGCAAAGTAATTTAAAATCATAAATATTGCGGAATTTAACATAGATTTTATTGAAAAGTTCATTTTAAATTTTGATTAATATTTTAAATAAAATTTCATGAATTAGGATAGTTTTACCAAATTAGATAATACTTTTAATTTTTCAAAAGGGTTCGGCAAATACCAATGATGGGCGAATTTTGTGTAGGTTTGTTTCAAAGAGTTACAAAGTTACGAACCATACCCTGCAATATTAATCCAACATACAATCATTAGAGTGTACTTTCCATAAGAAAATCATTATAATTCAGAGCACATGATTTTCGTTGAAGCATTCAACAATTTCGAGGGATAATTTAACTACTCAATAACTCACCCATAAATATAATTTATCAACAAATTAATCTAATAAAAATATAACATGAAAAATACTTGAGGTTAATAGGACATATAGTTGCCACATTATAAGTATTTCCTTCAAAAAACACCCATAAACCCCATCCAATTTTGAAAGCACATCAGTCAACAGAATCTTCACTATCGACGCCCACTTCGGTTTGGAGAATCTCATCAAATACTCCGAGTTAGAACGTATCTTCCAACCATTACAATGTTTGAAGGCACATCATCCACGCTTGGCTTTTCAACCAACTGATTGGCTCCGTAGACGTTCAGCTCGATTTGACTTTTCAACAATACAATATAGTTAGTTTAATGTTTAAGGGAAGCTGTTGAAAATATCTGGATAATACATAGCATAACCATATCAAGATAGTGCTCATGTTCCATCTCAATATACTTAACTAATCTTAAACACATCAAACAGTTATGTAAATATTTCCAAATAGCAAATTCACCAATAAGATTTATCAAAAACAAAACTCAAAATTTAAATTAGCAAATCATTACGGATTTGCATACAACCTACAAAAATTATGCCATTAGTTGATT
>CADBPS010000099.1 GCA_902796575.1 uncultured Methanobrevibacter sp.
CAACATACAACTTTCATAAATATCCTCTTTAATTTGCCTTTATATTATTAGATATGATGGTTTTTTATTATTAAATATATTCATTTTAATCATTGTGGTGTTAATAAAAAAATAATTAAAAATTGATTTCATGCATTTCTTTGGTATAAATACAATCCATCAATGTTTTTAATTTCAGTATAGTTCGTTAAATTTTTTTGAGGATGATTCGAGATATAATAGCTCACATTGCTTTCAATAATTTTTTGCGTAGCACCGCTTTCAATTCCCGGAGAATTCATGCCCAAATACCAATAATATGGGCGTATATTATAGTTTCCTATTTGAATTTCACTCCAATTGTCTATATTCTCTTTAATGTAGTCTGTCATCAATTCGGGGCCATTGAATTCATTTGTCTGTTCAAATGTGGATGTGAAAGCAAAACCTTGAATCAAAAACAATACAATCAATATGATTGGCAAAATATTTTTTCTATTGATTCTGGCATTTATTTCATCAACACCTATCATTATGAAGTAAACCAGCGGAGGAAATGTGGGAATGATATATCTGTTAACTTTAACCATATAATACGACTGGAAAATGAAATAGCTTAATATCCATGCTAGCATAAAGATTCCCATCTTATGCTTGCTGTCTTTTCCAATTAAAAACAATCCAATCATCGTCAGAATTATTGTTATTGTTGAGCTAAATTGGCTAAATGTAAGTAATGCTATCAGACACACTATTGTTCCGGCAATTTTTGTCCTGTTTATTTCAAACTCGGTTCTCTTTACCCATAATGCAGCTCCGATGATTAATATGGCGAATACCAGTCCTGAAAGTATTGTGGGGTTGGCCAATGATGGAGTTTTAGCGACGAATGTAGTATTTGATGATGAAATGAAATTTCCCATATTCGTCAGGTAATATCCAAAGTCAGGATTATATGAGTTGTCGTGCGTAGATCCGAGGTGGCCGCTTACGCCTCCGGATATAAGTCCATCGAAAGCTATGAATCCATTACCCATTGTATATATTGTCCAGTATATGAGTGCAAATAATGCAATTGCTATAGCTAATCCTATTGCAATGTGTTTAAATTCATCACGAGTTATTCTAAATGAAGTTTCATATGCATAATATAAAAGTAGAGGGGGTAAAATCAATCCTACGGTATATCTTGTGTAAAATCCTACAACGAGAAATGGCAATGCTAGGCAATAGTATCTTGAATCTTTCTTGATGGCCAATATTGTAAAATACACTGCCCAAATGGTGAATGTTACTGCAGGTATGTCCAGGCTTCCGTTTGCAAGCCATGCCAAATTCAGTGCAAGGGTTGTATAAATTATGGTTCCGGTCATGCTTAATAAACTGCTGAACCTTAATCTTAATAGAAAATAAAGTCCTATATTTCCTATTATTGCCAAAATTCCTGTCGTTATAAAAATCGCCACTTTATCGACATAACCCAAATCAAAGATAAGTGATGTTAAAAAGCAAACGACTGGGGAAAGGTAAATTGATTTTGTGGAGTGGATATTGGTTCCTGCAAAATACAGTGCATTCAATAGGTAAACATAAACATCGGAACAGTATATTCCCAGATTATTATTGAAATTTACATAATATGCAACAAGTATCGTGCTTATTATGGTAATGAACAGTAATTCTTTTTTATCCTTTATATTTAAATCCATCAAACCACCCTAAAATGATCCTACTGCAAATGAAACAAAAGCAATCAGCATTCCAATTTTCAGATACTTTGAAACTTTTGCTGCAGTTTCAACATCCTGATTTTTGATAATTAAAATTGCAGAATAAACAAACAGTACAACCGCTATTGCTATAATTGCCAAATAAAATATGTTGAATATGTGCTGGAAGTATAGCAGTGGACATAATATGCAATCTAGGATAATTAGAATGAAGGTTATTATTGCAGATACTTTAGTTCCGTAAAGTATTGGAAATGTTCTGGCACCTTCAGCCTTGTCCCCTTCAATGTCTTCAATGTCTTTTGTTATTTCACGCGCTGTTGTCATTACGAATGCAAAGAATCCTAGAAATATTGAAGTGTAAATCATTTGTGGAGTGCCTATTGAAAATCCTCCAAATGCAAAACACAGGCCGGTCATGAATCCAACAGTTAGATTGCCTATTAGTGGTGTGGATTTTAATTTATAAGCATATAGATATAGCAGTATGTCTGCAACTAAAACAATAATGAATGGAATCCAGTTATTGGTCAGATAGCTGATTAAAAAACCGCATATCGTTCCGCATAAAAACAATATGTATGCATAATTTCTAGCTGTTTTAAGACCCATTCTTCCTGAAGGTATCGGCCTTTCCGGTTTATTGATTAAATCTATCTTATAATCAAAATAATCGTTAATCACATTTCCTGCACTAATTTCAAAAAATACAGCCATCATTGCAAGTATTATTGGCACAGAAATTGAATGTGCCACTATGGCTACTAATATTATGGCTATCATTGCCATTATCACATTTCCTGGCCTTATTATTTCTATATATGGATTCATTGATATCCCCTTAAATAATATCATCAAACAATAATTATATAAACTATGTAAAGTAATACATATATTAGTATATTATTTATTAAATTTATATTATTACTTTTTAGCTGGTGTTAAATTGAACAAG
>CADBPS010000100.1 GCA_902796575.1 uncultured Methanobrevibacter sp.
GCAAATAAAAATATAAAAAACTTTCTAAAATAAAAATATAACAGTGTTAACAAATAATCAATTTTTGCTTAAGTTTCTAGCAGTGATTTTTAAATATTTTCATAAAGTAAAGAATTTTCAGATTATTTAAAATAATGTCAGTATTATAGAAAATACATCAATTATAGTTGAACAGAATAAAATTTTAAGATAAAACAGAATATAATAATTAAAATAGAAAAAATAAGAATAAATATTGAAAAGAATCTGCTTATTTTTCTAAAGCTTCAATCCTTTTATCAATATCTTTAAGTTTGTCCTCAGTGGTTTTTTGGAATTCCTCAGAGGATTTTTTAAATTCAAGATAGTCCTTTTCAAGTGCATCAACAGAACTGGCGGTTTTGGTGAACTTATCTTCAAGAGCCCCTAAATCGTCAGTAGTTGCAAGAGACCATTCTTTTATCAGTTCATCACTTTTCTCATCCAGAAATGCATCTAATTTGCTTGAAAAAACATCAGTATTAATGCCAGACATATCAATATCACCCAATTTAACTTTGATTCTTTTACCCATAGAATCTTTTTCCTTATCTTTATCCAAACCTTTATATTCATTGTCCTTGCTGAGCACCTTATCCATGTGGGCATCAGCACTGGTCGGAACATAGTTTTTAACTTTTTCCATAGTTTTTGGACTGTTCAATAAGTAATAATAAACCAGTACTATAATAGCTATTATTAAAATAATAACAGCAACTGCTTCAATTGCATCCATATAATCACCTATTTTTTACCGTTAAGTTTTTTTTCTTTAGCTTCGATTTCTTTAAGCATTTTCTCCAGCTTTTTCTGCTCGGTCTGTGCTTCTAATCTTGCTAATCTCTCATTGATCTCACTGTGTAAATATCCAATTTCATTTCTGACCTCAGTGGTGGATTTCCTGATTGATTTGAGAGAATCCTGCTGATGCTGAGGCATAGGAATAGGATTATCCATTAATCTTTTGGATTCAATGTCCTTTTCGACCATTGACATCTTTTTAAGTTGGATTTCTTTATCAAGTATTTCAACAGAAGTCTTATTATTTGAAACACTCTTCCATTGAGCTACAATAATTATAACAACGACCGCAAGTATTACAACTAAAATCAATATGAAAATTTGCTCGGGCAACACCGGAATATCCATAAAAATTCAACCTCCAATTTTAATTGGTCATAGTAAATATTTAAACCTTATTAAATATAACATTTATTATAAAAAGTGATAATTATGATGGAGTCATATATAGAAGCTGGAAAAATTGTTTCAAAAATACGTAAAGATGCATCTAAAATGATAAAAGAAGGATGTTTAGTTCTTGATTTGGTTGAATACGTTGAAAGTGAAATATTAAAGCAGAACGCAGGAATTGCATTCCCCTGTAATGTATCAATAAATGAAATTGCCGCCCATTACACTTCACCTGCAAATGATGAAACGGTAATTCATGCGGGAGACATGGTTAAACTGGATTTGGGAGCAGAAGTTAATGGATATATAGCCGATTCAGCAGTGACTGTATTGGCTGATGGAAATATTAGTGAAAGATTCACACAGGATGAAATCAATCAAAATGAAGAACTTATAGAAGCATCAGCAGCAGGTCTTGAAGCAGCAATAGCTACTGTCAGAGCAGGCGTTGAATTAAATAAAATCGGATCTGCAATTCATGAAGCAATAGCTGATTTTAAGTTTAATCCAATATTCAATTTAACCGGACACAGTCTGGAGCAGAACAATTTGCATGCAGGAATATCAGTGCCTAATTATGATAATAATGACCGTTTTAAATTGGATGAAGGTCAGGCAATAGCTATTGAACCGTTTGCAACAACAGGTATGGGTCAGGTCAATGATGCGCCGGGACATTACATTTTTTCATATATGAATTACAAGCCGTTCAGAATGAAAAGCACACAAAAGGTATTGAATCATATCAGAAAGAATAATTCATATCTGCCGTTTTCCGGAAGATGGATAACTGAAGAGTTTGGTGAAAGACGGGGAAATACTGCATTAAAACAGTTAAGTGAAGCAATGGCAATTTATCCTTACGCACCTCTGAGAGAGAAAAAGAACTGTTTTGTCAGTCAAAAAGAGCACACGGTAATCGTTGAAAAAGAGGGCTGTACTGTTACAACACTTTAAAAAAAAATAAAATAAAAATAAAAGAAAGAAGATTAGTATATAGTTGGGATACGAACTCCCATTTTAGCTCTTCTTTCACGTTCTTTTGTATTTTTGTCTTTTTTACCTTTAGCTAATTTTTTAAGTAAAGGAAGACCAGGTTTTACATCATCCATTGGTTTTGCTTCAATTACACCAGCGTCAACAGCAGCTTTGAATACGCTGTCACCGTCATCGGTTCTGGTTAATACAGTGGACCATCCGTCTGGGGAACCTACTGAACCGGTGGATACATCAGCCCATTCAGCAACGTAATCTTGACATACGTTACATCCTGCCTGTTCATATCCATGGGTATCTTTGATAGCTAATCCTTTGTCTTCACCATCTTTTGTTAACCAGAATTTACCTTTTCCAATGTCCATTTTATCTGCTTCAGTTAAATCTTCAAATCCTAATTTAGCTGTAGCAAATGTGTCAAGAGAAGCCATTGGGAAGTTTTCCATACAGTAGATACCGATGATTAAGTTTACTTTTTCAGCGACAAATCTTGTAAATGGATATGCTTTAGCTTTTCTTAAACCTTGTACTTGACATGGAGTTGCAACAACACCTACTTTTTCAAGACCGTATTGACGGGTTGCTTCTTTTAAAGCAGATAATGTAGGAGACATTGAGTATTTGGTTCCAGCAGCTGCAATAACTTCATCAGCAGAAGTTACTACAGTAGGAACAGGTCTCCAATCTTCATCAGGAGTTCCAGCTACAACTGCACCTTCAATGATACCTTCATCAAGTGCATAACAA
>CADBPS010000101.1 GCA_902796575.1 uncultured Methanobrevibacter sp.
AGTAATCTTTGCTGTTCTGATTTTACAGTTATAAAATCGTCTTTTTTTGCAATATCAATAATTTCCATACCTTTAGTAATCTTACCGACAGTAGTGTGGTTTGGCGTTAAAACCCTATTTTCACGGTAAATATACATCCTTCCAACACCGATACCGGTATTTCTAACGGTAATAGTTCCTCTAACTCTTCGGGTAGTATTTTCTTTTGGTTTGTCAATACCTTCCAAATCATAAAATCCTATGAATGAATTGGAATCAAAATTGACTTTGATTCGACCATCCTTAATTATTGAAAATAAATGTTCAACACAGACAGGGGATGATTCATCGATTTCAAATGAAATATATGTGAACAGTTCGTTGCCGTCTTCAAGGACTGTTCCCAAATCGGAAACAGATGCACTGTCGACTGTTGTGTTTCTTTCAATAATAGGTTCAATAGATGTTATGACATCGTCATCAGTCAATTCACTTAAAGTCTTTTTACCACCGATAACATGAGCAAAAATACCCTTGTTGTAAGGAGGTACACTGTATACATTTGTAGTATTTTCTTTAAGAAGAATTAAATGAGTGGATTCATTACTGAAACTGGATAAACTTAAAACAACATCTCCCTCATAATATTTGAACTCATCATAGGTAGGCTCCAAATCCGTGACAATCGGACCGACAGCTACTTCGGTAGAAGTGGACCATCTGATTGATAAGTCAACAAAATCTTCATATTGATTTTTCCACACATCAACAAGAGGTTTTGCCTCATCATTATCAACAAGCTCAATGATAATGGAACCTTTGGTTGTTTTAATTTTATACTTATTAATATTCATTTCCAGTTCTTTTTTACCTTTAATAAGGCAAATAATACTACCAGGAGTATATGGAGCATTAGTTTCTTTAATTACATCCTGAATCGTAGATCCTTCTGCTACATCAATCTCTTCGCCATTAATTTTAATTAACATACAATCTCCCAATATATCGTTTAACACTATAACCTATATTTTTCGATATAAAAATAGTTATTTATTTAAAATCACAAAAAAAATTATCTCGATAAAAATACAGGATTTATATCCTGATTAAAAATTTCAATTTCTTCATCTTCATAGCACAGATTTAATGTTTTACTGTCATTTACTTCACCGACAACACGAGCATCTATGGAGTATTTGTCTAAATATTCAATGATATAATCACAATTTTTTTGGGAAGCTGTGAAAACAAATCCTGAACCGGGATAGGATTTCAACCAGTCCTCCCATGAAACACTGTTATTTCTAGGAATATCCAATAGATTAACAACAGCACCTTTGCCGGAAGTTTCCAGAAGCATTTCCAGTGTTCCCAAGATACCCGGATTAGATATGTCCTTACCCGATTTGATGTAGTCATGTTCAGCCAAATATTGAACAGCACTAATCTGGTCACGAACCAGCTGACAATCTTTATCTGAAGTTGTATCCCAATTTAAAGGAAACATTTCATGAGGTTTGCCATCCAAATCAATAGCTACAATAACTTTATCTCCACACTCAGCACCGAAACTTGTAATAATCTTATCTTTCTGAGCTATACCAACAATTGCAACACCAACCGAGTCTGATTCAGCATCAGGATGTAAATGTCCCCCAACCATAGGAACACCAAATTTCAAACAGCCGTCTTTGATTCCTGTCAGCAAATCTTCATAGATTCCTTCATTGTTAATGGACATTATATTAACCATAGCCAATGGTTTTCCACCCATTGCAGCGATATCGTTAACATTGACCAGAACAGAACAATATCCTGCCCAATAGGGATTGATATTCATAATTTTTCCCCAAATTCCATCAGCTGCAATTAAAACAACCTGATTATTACCTATATCAATAGCTGAAGCATCATCCCCAATATCTATAACCACATCTCCAGAAACATTATATGCTTCCTCTAAAAGATTAATGACATTGTCAATTGCACCTTTACGTGAAACACCGTCAAAATTTTGTAAATTTTCAACAAGATTTTCAAAATTTAAAATAACCCTCACTTCCGTTATATTTTGTTAATTGTATATTTACAGTTACTATTATTTATGATTTCAATAATTTTATTTTCCAAATCATCAATTGAACTGAAATCATCCGGATTGGTTAATATGTTTTTATTGTGAAAAATTTCATCAAAAATTAATCCACCAATAATATCATCATTACCCTCTTCAACTTCAAATATAATTGAATTTTTGGATTTGAAACCGTTTTCAACAACTTTATCTATATCGCCGTCAGTTATACCTATGATTGGAATGTTAAATCTGTATAAAATATCTGATGCAATTAGTGTAGTATCATCACCGACAGTTACAACAACTGACGCATCACTATATCTGTAAACATCAACAGCTGCATGATTTAAAAAAGCTATTTTAAAATTGGATGACTTTTTATTATCAATTATTCTTGGAGTTACATTTGATTTTCTTAAAAGTCCTGTTTTGACAATTGCCGTTTTCAGGTCAACTTCACCTAATTTTTCAATTCCATGGACTTTTATTTCACCTCCGATAATGTCAGTTATATGATTGTTTTTTGAAACCAGAATCACATTATTTGAAGTTGATTTCCCGATAACTATATTGTTAACCAATATATTCTCACCGGGACTGACGCCGTGAATTGACCTTTTTGACTGTGATTTTTCATCGTTTTTAATATGATTTTCATAAATTTCATCAGGACTTACAATATTTAATTTCAGCGCATCTGCAATCTCAAAGGCAATATCTGAATTCGAATTCCAGTTAATAACGCTGCCGTCGTCTTCACCAGGTCTTTCTATTTGAATAATCGGAATATTATTATCTGTAATCTTATTTTTATAATGGTTATACACTTTATATCCGAACACCTGACCGGTAACATGAGATTTACCGTAATTCAACAGAAATATAATATCCACACCTTCATCATGAAATATTTTAAGGGAGTCACTTGGAACAAGTTTTCTGGAAATGTCAATTATATTTTCGAGGGAATTGTCAATGACTGCAGTTCTGCCCATTGTCCCACCAAGCCTTACTGAAACATCCCCATATTCACTGATCATGTTTATTAGTTTTAATGCATATCCTGTATCGATAATATTTGGACCATGAACCACAATACCAATTTTCATTTATTCACCTTGATTCGTTTTTTAATTATATCCGACCCACATACATCACAATCATCAAAAGGATAATCTTCCTGAAATTCCTTTTTGCATCCGACACATATTTTTTTCCAATTATAAATTTCTTTTATTCCATCCATTATTATACTCGAAAAAGGAATATTCATTATTTTTAATGTGTTTTGAATGGTATAATCATCACTAATTACATTAACAGATTTGCCTTCATCAGAAAACATCACTGCTAAAGCTATAATTCTTTTATCTGGGGTTGACAATCTTAGAATATCTCCTGATTTTAAAATAGCAGAATCTACTTTGTTAATATATTTATCAGATACTTGTTTAACAATTAATTTTCCTTCATCAACCAAATTGTCATATAATAATCTTGATTGAAAATCCTTAATTTCAGCCGTGATTTCAGGAACTGTATAATTATTTTCAGATGACGGGCGATAACCGTTGATAAATGCCGATGCATCTAAGATATAATAGATTTCCATAACTACCTATTTGATTCAACAACATTATAAAATTTTTTAATAATGTTCAAAGAATATTCAAACAATCTTCAAAGAATATTCAAAGAACCTTCAAAAAACTTTCAAAGAATATTCAAACAATCTTCAAAGAATATTCAAACAATCTTCAAAGAATATTCAAAGAACCTTCAAAAAACTTTCAAAGAATATTCAAAGAACCTTCAAAAAACTTTCAAAGAATATTCAAACAATCTTCAATGAATATTCAAAGAACCTTCAAAAAACTTTCAAAGAATATTCAAACAATCTTCAATGAATATTCAAAGAACCTTCAAAAAACT
>CADBPS010000102.1 GCA_902796575.1 uncultured Methanobrevibacter sp.
AAATAGTTTAATTGTTATAATGATGGTTTTAAATTATTAATATATTGTTTAAATAAATATTAACCCATAAAATTTTCAACTTTGCCTAATATTTCAGTAAAAATTTATTTGATTGTTTTTTAATATAGTATAGTATGTACAAGGATATGATAATCGTTCGCGGGGCAAAAGTTCACAATTTAAAAAATATTGATGTTGATATTCCATTAGGTAAAATTGTTGCTATTGGTGGAGTGTCGGGAAGCGGTAAATCATCACTTGCTCTTGGAGTATTATACTCTGAAGGTTCTCGCAGATATTTGGATGCTCTATCGACATATACTCGCCGTAGAATTTCCCAATCTCAAAAAACTCATGTTGATTTAATTCAATATGTTCCGGCGGCCCTTGCCCTTCACCAGCGCCCGAATGTTCCTAATATAAGATCAACATTCGGAACTTCAACCGAACTTTTAAACTCCCTTAGACTACTATATTCCAGATGTGGAAATTACTTTTGTCCAAATGGCCATATACAGGAACCAACATTAAATGTGGCTCGTGAAATACCTATCAAATGCCCTGAATGCGGTGAGGAATTTTTTGGTTTGGGGGCTGAGGAATATGCATTTAACTCAGAAGGGGCATGTCCGACCTGCAGGGGAACAGGATATATTCGTGATGTAGATGAATCAAAATTAGTTCCCGATGTAACAAAAACTTTAGAGGAAGGGGCAGTTGCCGCCTGGAATCAATTTGGTATTTCCTGGATGTATCATGTTGCAGGAGAACTGGGTGTCAGGACTGATGTTCCATTTAAAGATTTAACAGATGCAGAAAAGGACATTGTTTATAACGGTTCGAATGTCAAAAAATACATTAACATTCCATCTAAAAATGGGAAATTATTTGAATTGAATGCAGAGTATAGAAATGCTCACAGAGCCATTGAAGAGGCCCTTAAAAATGCAAAAACAGAAAAAGGATTAACAAAAATTAACAAATTTTTAATAACAAAAGTTTGTGGGGACTGTGAGGGCACTAGATTAAATTCGAAAGCAAAACAAACTCTTTTGGGTGGAATTGATATTTCCAAAGCTTGTCAAATGAATTTAAAAGATTTGATATCGTGGATTAATAATGTAATCAGTAATCTGCCGGGTGATGTGAAATCAATGGCTGAGGATATTGCTGAAGAGTTTATGGACAATGCAAGTATCCTGCTTGATTTGGGTTTAGGTTATATTTCACTTGACAGGCCAGCAAATACATTATCTACAGGTGAACTTCAAAGAGTGCAGATTGCAAAAACATTAAGAAATCATACAACAGGGGTTTTGTATGTTTTAGATGAACCGTCTATAGGTCTTCATCCTAATAATGTAGATGGTTTAATTAATGTTATTAAACGATTAATTGAGGATGGAAATTCAGTTATTCTTGTTGACCACGATACAAGAATTTTACAGATTGCCGATTACATGGTTGAACTTGGACCTGCTGCAGGGGCTGATGGTGGAAATATTATAGCACAGGGTACAATAAATGAAATTACTAAAAATCCTTCTTCACAAATTGCGCCGTTTTTATTGAATTCTGTTAATCCTGTTATGAGGGACAGGGCTGATGATATTTTTGAAAATGGATTTATAGGATTTAAAACTACCGAAATTCATAACGTGAAAGAATTAGATGTTAAAATTCCAAAATCCAAATTAACGGTTGTAACTGGAGTATCTGGAAGTGGAAAAACAACAATGCTTTTAGAAGCATTATATCCTGCAGTTAAATCAGTTATTAATGGTGAAAAATTATCTGATAATATCATTGATATTGAATGTGAGGACATTAAAAAAATTGATTTAATTGACAGTGTTCCGATTGGAAAAAATGTAAGAAGTACAGTTGCAACTTACTCAAAAGTCCTTGATGATTTAAGGAGGGAGTTTTCAAAATTAACTGATGAGTATAAAACTGCTGATTTTTCCTATAACACGGGGAAATTAAGATGCGAAACCTGTAATGGAACCGGAAGTATTTCAATGGATGTGCAGTTCCTTCCGGATATTGAAATAACCTGCCCTGACTGTGAAGGTTCAAGATACAATAATGATATTGAAAAGATCAGGTACAATGATTTAAGTTTAGCAGATATTATGGCTTTAACGGTTGATGAAGCATTAGAAGAATTATTTGGACTTTCTAAAGTTACAAATAAATTGCAAAAACTATCAGATTTGGGATTGGGTTATTTAACTTTAGGCGAATCCACTCCAAGACTGTCTGGTGGTGAAGCCCAAAGACTTAAATTGGCATCTGAAATTGGAAAATCACAAAAAAATTCAATATTCATCTTTGATGAACCAACAATTGGACTTCATCCTTTGGATGTAAAAGTTTTAATCAATGTATTTGATCATTTGATAGACAATGGAGCTACCGTTATTGTAATTGAACATGATTTGGATTTAATTGCAAATGCAGATTATATCGTTGATATGGGTATTGATGATGAGTGTAATGCTGGGGAAATATTGGTTTGTGGCAGTTTGGAGAATATTATTTCCTCTAAAAAAAGTTTAACAGGAATGTACCTGGCTGAAAAAGAATTATTATAACCGTATTTATATCCAATGCATTTAATGTTAAAATCAATATTCAATAACTGTAAAATGATTAATCAATGCATTTTAGATAGAGTTATGCTCTTTCCAGGTTTGTTTTTAATATGTAATAATTCTGTTTTTTTTTGGACATGATAATTAAATATTTAATCAGAGGAATCTGATATTTCACCATACATTTTCAATTTGATTTTTTTTAATCATTGCGCCAGATAGGTAAAATATATAATTTAATATAATCCATAGTTAATTTAGATAAAGATGATTCTTAAAGTAAAAAATATTTCTGAAATTGGTGGAGTTGTAAAGGCTCCTCCTTCTAAAAGTTATTCACACAGAGCAGTTATTTTGGCATCGTTAGCTGGAGGATCTTCTAAATTATATGACATGCTTCTTTCCCAGGATACTTTAGCCTCAATTAATGTTTGCAAGCTGTTGGGTGCTGAAATTTCTCAAAATGATAATTGTCTGGAAGTTATTGGAACAGGAGGTAAGCTGCATAATTTTTCAGATGAACCTATAGATCTGGCTAATTCAGGTACTACCCTGCGTTTAATGACAACCGTTGCAGGTTTATCTGATAATGAAGTTGTTTTAACTGGTGATGAATCCTTAAAGACCCGACCTATGGATTTATTAATTGAATCGATTGAATCATTAGGTATTGATGCAAAATCAGTTAATAATAATGGAAAGGCACCAATTATTATTAAACCTGGATATGAAGGTGGAGAATGCAGTATATCTGGCAGTGTAAGTTCACAATACATTTCATCTATTTTAATATCCTCTCCATTAAGTAATAATGGGGTTACGTTATTTGTGCTGCCCGAATTTAAGTCACGGCCTTATGTTGACATGACAATTGACATTATGAAGAAATTTGGAGTTAAAATTTCAAAGGGATATTATATCAAGCATGAGGAATGTGATAAGGAAATCAAAAATTGCCGTGTTGACAAATTTAGAATTGAAAAGCAGTCTTATTTACCATGTGATTACACAGTTGAAGGTGATTATTCATCAGCATCATATTTGCTTGCAGTTATTGCAATAAATGGTGGACATGCAAAAATTTTGAATCTTTTCAGGAATTCCAAACAGGGAGATAAGATTATACTTGGTATACTGGAAAAAATGGGTGCTGAAATAAATATACGCGATGATTATGTTGAAATAGATTCAGATGGCAATCTTAATGCTATTGACATTGATTTATCTAATGCTCCTGATTTATTGATTACAGTAGCTGTTTTAGCGGCAATGGCTAACGGAACTTCCAAAATTACCGGTGTTAAACATGCAAGAGTTAAGGAAACAGACAGAATTGATACCACCTGCAGACAGCTTCGAAAACTGAACTGTGAAGTGGAAGAATTTGAAGACGGTATGAACATCACCGGAGGCATCAGCGGTGGAAGAATTGATTCGTGCGGTGATCACAGGCTGGCTATGGCTTTTTCTTTAATAGGTTTGAAGCATGAAATTGAAATTGTAAATGGAGAAGTTTTTAAAGTGTCATTTCCGAATTTCATTGAATCAATGGCAGATATTGGATTTGAACTGGAGCTGATATAAATGAGTAAGACAGACAGAGTTATTAAGATAATCGAAGAATTGGACAATGTTTTTGAAATAAGAACCTTTTTGGATCATGACCCTTACAAGGTTCTCATAAGGACTATTCTTTCTCAAAGAACCCGTGATGAGAATACTGACCAGGCTACTGATAATCTTTTTTCAAAATATAAAGATATTTATGAAATAGCTGAGGCTCCAACTGAAGATGTTCAGGAACTTATTCGTCCTGCCGGTTTTTATCGTGTTAAAGCAGGCCGTATTCAGGAGGTTTCTCAGATTTTAATTGACCAGTATGACGGTGTGGTACCGGATACTTTAGAGGAACTTGTTAAATTGCCTGGTGTTGGCCGCAAGACTGCTAACTGTGTTCTGGTTTTTGCTTTCGAACTTCCGGCTATTCCTGTTGATACTCATGTTCACAGAATTTCCAACAGGATTGGGCTTGTCAGCACTAAAAATCCGGATGAAACTGAAATTGAATTGTCAAAAATTGTTCCCAAAGAGCTGTGGATTAAACTGAATGACTTGATGGTTCAGTTTGGTCAGAATATTTGCAAGCCGATTTCACCTCAGTGTGAGGCCTGTCCGATTAGCTATTTGTGTGATTATGATGATTAAAGTCATGTCTCATTGATTTACTTCTCCTTTTTAGGATAAGTTTTATATACTATAAAATTTATATACCTATGTGGGTATAGGTTGTGTTATTTTGAAAGAATGTATGGACAGTAAAAATTTACACAGAAGACTTAAAAAAATTATAGGTCAACTTAATGCAATTGACCGTATGATTGATGAGGATGTTCCATGTGAACAGATATTAATGCAGGTTAACGCATCTAAATCTGCACTCCATAAAGTTGGACATATTATTGTTGAAGGACATCTGGAACACTGTGTTAAACAGGCTATTGAAGATGATGATTCTGATGAAGCCATAAGTGATATTTCAACAATTTTGGAATACTACTCCAGACTTTAATTTTTTTTAAAATAACACTATACCATATGGGGTATACCTATATTATAAGGGGATGTTTAACATGACTTTCACAGGAAATGAAACAGTAAAAATTTTATCAATGGTCATATCCGCAATAAGCTTAATCGCAAGTTTTGTTCTTTCAGCGGATTATATTGCATGGATTGCAATTATACTATGTGCAATACCAATCTTTAAAGAATGTATTGAAGGTTTAATAACAGAATTTGATATAAAAGCAGATCTGCTTGTTTCAATAGCTATTATTGCATCCATTATTATTGGCGAAGTATTTGCCGCAGGTGAAATTGCAACAATAATGGCTGTCGGAGGATTTTTGGAAGAATACACAGTATCAAAAACCCGGGGAAAAATAGAAAAACTTGTAAATATGACTCCTCTCTCTGCAACAAGAATAACCAATAACACTGAAGAGAAAATATCTGTAACGGATGTTGAGACCGGAGACATACTTAAGGTACTTCCAGGTGAAAGTATCCCGACTGATGGAATAATAATAAAAGGAGAAACTTCAATTAATCAATCTGCATTAACTGGAGAATCCATACCTGTTGATAAAATGGAAAATGATGAAGTATACAGTGGAACTATCAATCTTTACGGATCATTTACAATGAAAGCTACAAAAGTAAGTGAAGACAGCTCCCTTCAAAAATTAATCAGACTGGTTGAATCCTCATCGCCTGAAAATTCCAAAATTGTAAGACAGGCTGATAAATGGGCAACTCTGATTGTGGTAATAGCTTTTACGGCTTCAGTTTTAACTTTCTTATTCACATTTGATATAATAAGATCAGTCACAATACTGGTGGTATTCTGCCCCTGTGCACTTGTCCTTGCAACACCAACAGCTATTATGGCTTCAATCAGCAATCTGACAAAACAAGGTATTTTAGTTAAGGACGGCGAGTCAATTGAAGAGCTGGCACATATTGATGAACTTGTATTTGACAAGACCGGAACACTGACATACGGCAGCCCGGAAATTGTTGATGTTATCTCAAATAATTCTGAAGAAATGCTGTACCTGCTTGCCTCTGTTGAATCAAAATCAGAACATCCTTTGGCAAAAGCTGTTGTCAAATATTATGATAATAATGATTTGGCGGAGGTTAATGATTTTAAAATGCATATTGGAAAGGGAGTATCTGCTTCGATTAATGATTCCTATATAATTGCCGGAAACAGAAAATTCCTTGAAAGTGAAAATATAGCATTAAAATATGATGAAGAGCCCCAAAACAGTGAAATTGAAATATATCTGTCCAAGGACGGTGAAGTTTTAGGAAAAGTCCTTCTTGCAGATACATTGCGTGAAAGTTCAAAACAGACAATCAGAAAACTGAAAGCTTTAAGAGTCAGAACTACATTGCTCACCGGTGACAATGAAAAAACAGCACGTTCTGTTGCAGAGAAAGTTAAAGTAAGAAATGTAAAGGCAAACTGCCTGCCTGAAGATAAAACGGATTATATTAAAAGAGAACAGATACTGGGAAATAAAGTTGCTATGATTGGAGATGGCATCAATGATGCGCCGTCACTTAGAAAAGCAAATGTTGGAATAGTTATGGGAAGTATTGGAAGTGATATTAGTGTTGAAGCAGCAAATATTACCTTGATAAATGACAATATCGATGATATACCTCATTTAATTGGAATATCAAGAAAAACTGTTCATACAATCAAGATTGGTATTGCATTTGCACTGGCACTGAATATTACAGCAATGGGGATGGCAATTTTTGGACTTTTAGGACCGATTGCAGGCGCATTGGTTCATAACATAGGCTCAGTTATTGTAATTCTCTATTCCATTACTTTAATCAACTATCAATTTGATTAAATCTTTTTTATTTATTTTTTTACAATAATTCTGGAAAAGTCCCTGATGGAATTTTTGTGATGTTTTTTGACCTTGTAGAAACGTTTATATATTAAAAATGATATTATATAACAATAGTTATATTAACATAACTATAGTTATATTTAGCTATTTACATATACTAATTTAGATATATAAAAAATTATGAGGTGAAATTATGGTAAATGTTCCTGAATTAAAAAGAGGAATCCTGGATAGTGTCGTGGATGCTATCGGAAATACTCCAATTGTCAAGTTAAATAATCTAACCAAAGATTTAGAAGCTGAAGTTGATGTAAAAATAGAATCATTCAATCCGACAGGCAGTGTTAAAGATCGTGTTGCCGTTGCAATGATTGAAGATGCTGAAAATAAAGGTTTACTTAATGAAGATTCTGTTATTGTTGAACCGACCAGCGGTAATACCGGAATCGGACTTGGTTTTGCAGCTGCTGCCAAAGGATACAAACTGATTTTAACAATGCCTGAAACAATGTCTATTGAAAGGCGTAAACTCCTGGCTATTTTTGGAGCAGAAATTGTCCTGACTCCTGGCAGTGAAGGAATGGGGGGAGCTATTGCCAAGGCAAATGAAATTGAAAATGAAAATCCTAATGCTATTATTTTAGGTCAGTTTGACAATCCCGCCAATGTTGAAATTCATTCAAAAACAACTGCACAGGAAATTCTAAGAGATAGCGAAGGTAAGGTTGATATTGTTGTAGCAGGTGTTGGAACCGGCGGAACTATCACAGGAATAGGTAAAGTGTTAAAGTCCGAAATTCCTGATGTTAAAATTGTTGCTGTTGAACCTGAAGACTCACAGACATTAGGAAAAGGCGAAAAAGGACCACATAAAATACAGGGTATCGGTGCAGGTTTTGTTCCGTCCATTTATGACGGTGATGTTATTGATGAAATTTTCCCTGTTTCAAATGAAGATGCTGGAAACACCTTAGTTTCACTAGCCAAGAATGAAGGTATTTTTACAGGTATTTCTTCAGGTGCTGCTACTTATGCTGCATTGGAACTGGCTAAAAAAGAAGAAAATAAAGGAAAAAGAATTATTGCTATTCTTCCAGACAATGGTGAGAGATATCTTTCTGTTGATTGGCTTTTTGAATAATTTTGGATAATACGAATATTTAAATATAACATATGATATAATAGAACTATCTAGACATCTGCTCTGTTTGTTGTGAGTAGAATGTTGGATAGTTAATTTATTTTATTTTTCTATATATACTGGGAGTTTACTAATGTTTGATAACTTAAAAGGTGAAATTCAGGCTATTAAGGATAAAGATCCTGCTGTTAGAAGTACACTGGAAATATTTTTTTGCTATCCTGGGTTTTATGCACTTTTAATGCACAGAGTCAGCCATTATCTGTGGACTCATTCTTTTAAGTTACTGGCCAGAATGAACTCCAATTTAGCAAGATTTTTAACCGGAATTGAAATTCATCCAGGTGCAGCTTTTGGTAAAAGGGTTTTTATTGATCATGGTATGGGTGTTGTCGTCGGTGAAACTGCAGAAGTTGGTGATGATGTTTTAATCTATCAGGGAGTAGTACTTGGTGGAACAACAACACAGAAAACGAAAAGGCACCCGACTATCGAAAACGGTGTAATTATCGGTGCAGGTGCAAAAGTTATGGGTAATATAACCATTGGTGAATTTTCCAAAATCGGAACCGGGGCTGTTGTACTGAAGGATGTTCCTCCTGAATCCACCTGTGTTGGAGTTCCCGGAAGAATTGTTAAATCCAAAAGAACATCACTTATTGATTTGGATCACGATAAATTGCCTGACCCTGTTGCTGATGCAATTAATACTATTAAAGAGCATCTGAAAGAAAATGATGAACACATTAAAATTTTATTTGAAAAAAATGAAATCTGTCTTGTAAAAGATGATGAGTCAGAGTCTATAGAATTGAAAAATAAGGAGTAACTCTTATGAAGCCACCATGTGAAATTGTTGTATGGTATGTAATACCGGCTATCAGGTCGGAATTAGCAAAGGAACTGTTGAATTTGGGAATGAAACAGAAAGAGGTTTCTGAAATTATGGATATAACTCAGCCTGCTGTTTCCCAATATATTACTGACAAGAGAGGCAGCGGAATTGTATTGGATAGTGATGTAAAAACTATGATTAAGGAATTTGCTTTTGAATTATCCGTTGGTGAGTCAACAAAAGAGGATCTGATTCCAAGAACTTGTGTTATATGCAGGAATGTCAAGACTTCCGATGTTTTAACTCAGCTTGGTATTGATGATTCTGAACTTCATGATAATTGTCAGTCATGTGTAGGTCATGAATAATATGGGGATTTTTAGTAATATTTAAATACTATTAATTCCATAATTTATAATACTTATTGATTTTTTGTTTGGCAAGTTAACCGAGTGGCTTAGGTGCGTGGCTGCAGACCATGAAACAGGGGTTCAAATCCCTTACTTGCCTCTATTTATATAAAACTTATTTTTTTCTGAGGGATTTTTTTTATGGATATTTATTCTACTTTAACTCGTGATAAACAAGATTTTAAAACTATTAATGAAAATCGTGTTAATCTTTTTGTTTGTGGACCGACAGTTTATGATGATGCACATATCGGTCATGGAAGAACCTATATTGCATTTGACACAATTAAAAGGTATCTGGAATACTCTGGATATGCTGTTTTCTACATTCAAAACATTACTGATATTGATGATAAAATTATAAACCGTTCAAAAGAGTCAGGAATTCCTGCACATGATATAGCTAGGAAGTTTGAGAAACGATATATTGAAGACATGAATCGATTAAATGTCACAGGTGTCAATTTATTTGCAAGAGCTACTGATCATCTTAATGAAATAATAGGCCAAATTCAAAGATTAATAGACAAGGGATTTGCTTATGAAAGTGAAGATGGTGTCTACTTTGAAATTGAAAAATTCAAAGAATTCGGTAAACTTTCAAATCGTAAAGTTGAAGAACTTGAATCACACAGAAATTTGGCTCACACAAGCAAAAGAAATGAACAGGATTTTGCCTTATGGAAAAAACGTGAAGGCAGTGATGAACCTGTTTTTTCATCACCATGGGGTGACGGAAGACCTGGCTGGCATATTGAGGATACTGCAATAACAGAATACTATTTTGGCGATCAGTATGATGTTCATGGAGGAGGTCTTGATTTGATTTTCCCTCATCACGAAGCTGAAATTACACAGATGGAAGCTGTCAGCGGAAAATCCCCGATGGTTCGCTACTGGCTCCACACCGGATTTCTGAATGTCAACGGAGAAAAAATGTCAAAATCCCTTAATAACTTCATTACAATAAGGGAGTTACTGAAAGACTGGGATGCTGATACTTTCAGATTTTTTGTATTGTCAACCCATTACAGAAGTCCTATTGATTTTTCAAAAGACTCACTTCACCAGTCACAGAAAAGTCTGGAAAAAATCAAAAAATTCTACTCTTCTCTTGATGTTGATGCCGGCGAAGTTGAATGTGACAGTAAGATTTTAAGAACTGCACAGGATGAATTTTTCGCAAGTATGGATGATGATTTTAATACTCCAAAGGCTATTGCTGCTATTTTTGTCCTAATTAATGAGTGTAAAAATACTGATTTATCAGGTAATGATAAAATAGCTATTAAATCATTTTTAGATGATGTTTCTTATATGTTAGGTGTTGATTTTAATTTAGAAGAAGTTTCATCAGGTTCCGATGAGCTGTTTGATTTGATTATGAATGTAAGGCAGGAATTAAGGGCTGCCAAACAGTATGATTTATCAGATAAAATAAGAGACGAGTTAAATGATTTAGGTTATGAAATTAATGATTAGATAAAAAAAGTGAATGGAGATTAAATCTCCAATTCTTCTATTTCTTTTAATGCTTCTTCGATTCCTTCACCTTTTGGTCCGGCACCTCTTGCGATTATTGTTTTGGTTACTTCCATACCTAAATATCCGAAAGGCATCATTTTCATTGATTCAATGTATGGATCGAATGAATCTCCAGGATTTGCCTGGGTGTATATCTGGATAACTTTTGTTCCTTCAAGTGATCTTTCAGGGTTTTGTGCAACCATGTAGAATCTGTCAATAATTGTTTTTGCCTGTGCTGAAATTTGACCAAAGTAAATTGGGCTTGAAAATACAAGTAAATCAGCATCTTCTATTTTTGCAACGATGTCATTAACATCATCATGTTTTACACAGTCTCCTTTTTGACATGCCTGACATGCATTACATGGATTTATATCAAGTTTGTTTAAAAAGAAGCATTCTTTTTCACCGTCTAATTTTTCAACAAGTTTGTTTACTAAAATGTCACAGTTTCCTTCAACACGTGGACTTCCAATTAGAGCAACTATTTTCATTTTTTTCATCTCCTAAACTTAATTTATTGTTTTCACAAGTTATATTTTTTGTTTATAGGGTGCTAGAAATTTTCATCTAAACCCAACATTGAGATTTGCCTATTTTTCTAGTTGGCAACAAATTTCCAATTATGCTA
>CADBPS010000103.1 GCA_902796575.1 uncultured Methanobrevibacter sp.
AACACAAATTAACACCAAAAAAGTAATAATAATCTAATAATTTAAAAACAAAGAGTTAAAATAAAAAATCAACTTGACGACATTGGGTGTGTTTAGGAAAACTTTGAAGATTCCATCACTTATTGATGAACAATTTCTTACCATTCATTAGACATTATTAAACACAGATATCAGAGTCTTCATTATCCTTTCCTCAAGCAACAGAACCAAATAAAATAATTTTAATGATTTTATCTGAATTAATGGCTTTTGCAAACTCACTGGCAATCTCAATATTATCATGCACGACAATCACCAATGAAGTACACGAGTATAATAATAAATTTTTGCGACAAATTACATAACTACAGATATTAGCTATTATCTGATATCAATGACTATTTGAACAGAACAAACATTAGCTATTGATAAATCATCAAATAAACAACAATAATTGTTACACACAATTACTTTTAGAGATATACTTTTCCATACCAGTTCATCAATAATGATGATGAGCATATAATATTGTCCTTGGAATGTAAAACAAACCCCATAAGAAACAAAAGTAGCGTTAGCTAAAAAAACATGCCAATAATAAAAATTAAAAGGATTAAAAACATCCATTTATTTATATCAGAATGTACTAATTATTATTACCAATTTAAAGAGGTTTTAAAATGATAACAATATCTTCAATAAAAACATACATGTTCTGTCCAATGAAACTGTACCTGCAGGAAAATGTTGGTGAAAACGAATCGAATGATATACAGCTAAATCTTGAAATTAAAAAAATTAAAATAGACACACAAGACCTGATACAGAAAAATATGCGTAAATTAAAAAAAGAAATGTCAATAAAAGAAATAGAAAACATACTATCCGAAAACATAGGCAATTACCTTGAAAGCACAATAACATCAATCCAAAGTATGGATCTAAATATAACAACAGTGCAGATTCTTGAAATCAACAATACAACATATTTCAACATCAAACTCCAGGCACTAAAAGCCAAACAGGCAATGGAACTGCTGGGAAAAAATGGATATGCGATTGCAGATATGTTCTTTCCAAATTCAATGTACTCATATCGATTAAAAGATTCAAAACTGGAATTAAGCGGATCATGCGATAAAATTGAAATAATTGATGGAAAATACTACCCGATAAGCATCAAATACACCACACCACCAATAAAAGGAGTATGGGATCAGGATGGAGTGGAGCTGGCAGGAATAGCAATACTGATAGAGGAAGAATTTGACACAGAAGTCTTTGTAGGGTTCATAAATTACACGAAAATAGGCGAATCCCGACCAGTAGTAATAGATGTTAATCTGAGAAAAAAACTGTACAATATAATCAGTGAAGTAAAAGAAATAGAATACAACAAAAAAGTACCGAGCGTTAAAATAAATGATCGCAAATGCAGAAACTGCGAATATAAAAATATATGTCTAGAAGAATAAGAAGGAAAAATCCTCTTATTCTTTAATCGTAGAATTTTCCTAAAAATTCTCTCATTCTTGAATTATCTGAAGAAAAAACCTCATCAGGAGTTCCTTCTTCAACAATATGTCCATCATCCATAAAAATTATTTTATCAGCAACATTACGGGCAAAAGTCATCTCATGAGTAACAATAACCATAGTCATATTTTCAGCGGCCAAATCCCTTATTACAACAAGAATTTCACTGGTCAATTCAGGATCTAAAGCAGAAGTAGGTTCATCGAAAAATAAGATATCAGGATTCATTGCAAGCGCACGGGCAATAGAAACCCTCTGCTGTTGACCACCAGATAATTCATGAGGATACGCATCCTCTTTATCCTCTAAACCCATTTTTTTAAGTAAAGCCCTTGCAGATTGGAAAACCTCAGTTTTATCCCTTTTTTGAACTTTAATTGGAGCATTAGTAATATTTTTCATTACACTGTGATGCGGAAACAAATTAAAATCCTGAAAAACTAAACCAAAAGTACCGTCAAAATCAATTACCCCGCCATCTTCCTGTTCCAAATCAGTTATACAACGGAGTAATGTTGATTTACCGGAACCTGAAGGTCCAATAATACATAATACTTCCCCTTTTTCAACTTCAAGAGAAATATCTTTAAGAACCTCCTCCTCATCAAAGCTTTTTTTAAGATTTTTAACTTTCAATAGACTCATAATAAAACCTTCTAATTAGAATAATAGTTATATCTACGTTCTAAACGTGCCATTACAAATGCAACAACCACATTAAATACATAGTAGAACACGCCTGCGACCAGCAATGCAACTATTGAAGCATCAGCTGCCGCAATCTGCTTAGCAATAGTAAACATTTCAGGAATTGCAAGAACAAATGACAATGAAGTATCCTTTACAAGAGTAATTACCTCATTTGTTACTGAAGGAATAATAATCCTAAATACTTGAGGAAGAATAATTATGAAAAAAGTCTGAACCTTACCATAGCCTAAAACCTGAGCAGCTTCATATTGCCCTTTAGGAATGGCCTCAATTCCGCCCCTATAAATTTCAGCAAAATAAGCAGCATAATTAATAGAAAACGCAATGATAACAGCGATAAACCTATAATCACTTGAAAGAGAAGCACCAAAAATGTAATATGGTCCAAAGAAAACAACAATCAGCTGCAGCATCAATGGAGTACCTCTCATAATGGAAATATAAACTTTCATCAACCATTTTAAAGGTGCAAAACCACTCATTCTTCCAAAAGCAACCAGTAAACCTAATGGAAGTGAAAACAATAATGTAAGTAAGAATATCTCAATGGAGGTAATTAAACCCCCAAGGAGCATTCCTATCATAGAACCATCTATCATAACTATTCTCCACTAACCTCACAATTATTTGTGAATAAGAGCTTCAGGAACACCATAATCAGAATAATTAGCAGCTATTTTATCAACAGTTCCATCAGCATACATTTCATCCAAAGTGGATTGAACTTGGTCTTTCAATTGAGTATTACCTAATTTAAAACCAATACCATATTTTTCGGATGTAATAGTATCATTTAAAATTTTGAAGTCTGCAGAAGAGTTAATATCATAATGTGCAGTATTAACATCCATTGCAACAGCATCACAGGCACCGGATTTTAAATCCATGAAAGCAGTGTTATAATCAGCAACCTGATTTAAATTACCGAAAGTATCTGCGATAGTTTTATTATCTCCTTGAAGAGCCTTTAAAGCAGAAGAATCAGTTTGAACTTCTACATTTTTGCCTGCTAAATCAGCAAGAGAATTAATATTAGCATCCGACTTAACAACAACTACCTGCTTATTATCAACATATGGTTCAGACCAAGTATAGTTATTTTCCCTTCCGTCAATTGTAAAACCATTCCAAATACAATCAATAGAACCGGAATCTAACTCAGCATCTTTAGAATCCCAATTAATTGGCTGTTTAACTAAAGTCCAGTTGTTACGATTACAAACTTCTTGAGCTAAATCTAAATCAAAACCAGTGTATCCACCATTACCATCAGAATATCCGTAAGGCGGAAATTCTGAATCAAAACCAACAATAAATGTAGAATTATCGTTAGTTACATTATTATTAGAGCCACCATTACCTGATCCTAAAAAGTCAAAAAATCCAGCACTAGCAGAACCCATGACCAAAAAGGCGATGACCACCAAAGCAAAAATAAATCCTATTTTCTTATTCATAAAAAACACCAAAATATAATTTTTAAAATAGATTATGCAAACTAACCTATACAATAAGATATATTTGTTAACATATTTAAATGATATAATCTTAATCGCAACATGACACACAACACCATCTTTTCAAATCAGATAATTGAATGAAGAACTCCGCCACATCATTAAAAAAATTAAACAAAAAATATGTTCCGAATAATAAGAAATAGATATAATTAAACTATTGTGAGTAATCAAAAATTAAATTATTTTATTATGTAAAATCTATTTAATTGATAAGTCCTCAAAAAAATAAAAAAATAAATAATCATATGCACATGCGTGCATATAATTAGAAAACTTTTTAATCTGTTACGGTTATTTTGTTTCCAACACTTAAGTCATTGTAAGTAGAGGTTATGATGTATTCTCCTCTTGGTAAATTGATGTTTAATTTGGCCTGACCGTTGCTGTCACTTACACGTTTGTAAATAACACCGTTGATGTTGAAAGTAAC
>CADBPS010000104.1 GCA_902796575.1 uncultured Methanobrevibacter sp.
CGTAAAATAAAAAAAATTTTCGTTACATATCAAGGTGCAATAAATCGAATTGCACTCAACAACATAAGGTGGATGAAACGAAATTGCCGATGCAAAATAGCATCAACATCAGTATAAAATAGGACAGTGCCCGTAGAATTTTTAATTCAGGGGAAAATATTCATTTTCCCTCTATTTTTTTTTCATTATTGGTATTTTTTTAAGTTTTTTTATACTTTTTTAATATTTATAAAAAAATTTTCACTGCTACTATTTTTCAGTAAAATTTCCAATAAATTCGCAATCTTTATTAATTATCATTTCAATAAATACACATGTGTAAAATAAGTTTTACTTGTTTTCGCATTGAACTGATTTAAGGGATTTTTATGAATTTTAAATATCTTTTTGTATTAATTTTTATATTAATATTATCTGTAGGCGCTGTCAGTGCTCAAGATGACATTTTAGCCGATGATAGTGTTGATAATATAGATAACGTCGATGTCCCTTCAGGATCAGAGTATGTAATTGATGATACTAATTATGCTGACTACTTTGATGATGAAGGTAAAATATTGGAGACTGCTAACATTACTGATGGTGACACAATAAAAATTGGTGATGTTAATAATAAGACTTTTGTGATTGATAAATCTTTAAATATTACTTCTAATTCCACTGATAATGTTATGACAAATTCATATATTTCATTTGTTAATGGAAGTGATTCATCATATGTTTCAGGCATTAAGATTGTTAACAGTAATGTTACCAAAGATGCTATTACAATAGAGGAAGTTGATAATGTTACTATCATTTCCAATGCAATTTCATTGGAATCTGCTGAAGAAATTGAAGATGATGGAATATTTGCAATTTATGCTATTTATGCTGATAATCTAATGATTTCAGACAATGTTATTTCATACATCGGTAAAACAAACGGAACCAAAAGTAATGCTGCAGTCCTTGTTATCGGATCAGAAGGTGTTATTTTCGATAATAATACAGTCTATGCAGAACTTCCTTCTGCTGATGTCGACTGGATGTTACGTACTGTTTATTCACAGGGTGTCTGTTTCAATGCCTCTGATAATTTAACCATAACTGAAAACACAATTGCAGTTAATATTACTAGTGTTTGTCCGGGTGCTTTCTATGATACTGCTTATGCTCTTAAAATTATGGCCTGTGATAATTTAGATCTTATTGGAAACAAAATTTCCATTATAGGTAATGCATCATATGCTTATGCTGTTTCAGTTTCAGGTGAAGATATTGAAATTTCCGATAATGAAATTGGTGCAGTTTCTACTTCCCTACAGGCTAATGGTATTGATATTTCAGATACTACATCAGGTACCATTGAAGACAACACTATTGAAGCTAGTGCTCCAGTTTTTGCTTATGGTATAAATAATTATGGGGATGTTAATGTAACCTACACTGAAAATGCAATCAATGCCTTTGCAGATACTGCATTTGGTATTGAAACCCTCGGTAATGAAGAATACATTGAAGGTAATGTAATTGCTGTAGTCGGTAATAAGACTACTGGTATCGCTTCTAAATCAGAAAATGTTGTTATTTCTGAAAATGACATTACTGTTACAGGTGAAAACATTGAAGGTGATTATGAATGTTATGATTTCTTTGGTGCTGAAACTGTTGGTATTAAAGTTTACAGTCCTGTAGCATCTATTTTTGACAACGAAATAACTTCTACCGGTTCAGGTATTATAGTTAACGATAGTGAAGCTTGCATTTCCAATAATGCTATTGAAATTAACTCCACTGATAATGCTGATTCATATGCTATTTTTGTCAATGCTTCCGTAGTAGACATTAACAAAAACAATATCTCATATATTGGTAATTCTAATGGTTCATTCATTAACAAAGCTCTTTACTTATTTGACTCAAGTAACTCTGAAATAACTAATAACACTTTCGATGTTGAAATTCCTGCTTTCAATCTAGACTGGACTAAAGGTGGTATTGTATTATCGGAAGGTATATCCGTAGCTGAATCTGAAAATATAACTATTTTAGGTAATGATATGGAAGTAAACTGGAATGGTGATTCCAGCGGTGATTATAATACTATTTATGCAATTAATGTTAATAGTGATAATGCTGACATAATTGGAAATAATATTATTCTTACCGGTGACCAATATGCGTACGGTATACAGGCTGTTGGTAGTGCTAATGTTTCCAAAAATATTGTTGAAGTTGATTCTGAATATTATTCTGCTGGTTTGTATTTCGATCAGGCTGGAGAATTTGTTGCTGTTGATAATACATTAGAAGTATCTGCTCCTAGTGTTGCTTACGGTATTACATCCAGTGCATGGCTCGATGACATTAATGGTGTTTACGAAGAAAACACAGTTAATGTTGAAGCACCTCTTGCTTATGGTATTAGAGTAAGCGGAAATGATGAAGTATTAGTCGGAAATATCATTGATGTTGAAGGTAATTACACTATCGGTATCGCATCTAATGCTGAAAATTTAACTGCTATCTCCAATGAGATTTATGCCAATGGTGATGGTGAAGGTAATGTATCTGCTTTTGATGTTGACACTATAAAAGCTGATGTTGTCGGTATTAAAGTTACCAATGGTACTGCTACTATTATTGATAATTCAGTTGAGACTACTGGTGAATATGCTGTAAATATCACTGGCAATGAATCCACTGTACATGATAATTATTTAGTATCTGACCTTTTATTCGGTGATGACAGTGTAATTGG
Organism: uncultured Methanobrevibacter sp.; assembly: GCA_902796575.1. GTDB lineage: Archaea > Methanobacteriota > Methanobacteria > Methanobacteriales > Methanobacteriaceae > Methanocatella. Next base: position 2,744 of record CADBPS010000104.1, read on the forward strand.
CGGAAACAATGAAACCGTCTACAACAACACTCCTGATTACGATGCATTCTTAGATGTTGAGGATATGGAATACTTCTATGGTGCAAATGCTACTGCATCTGCAGTTTTACACACTATCAACGGTACTCCTATTGAAAATGCAACTGTTACTTTCCGTATCGGTGATGCAATTTACAATGCTACCACTGATGAAAATGGTACTGCTTCAATTCCTTTAGACTTAGAACCTGATTATTATGAAGTTGAAGTTTCATATAACCCTGGTGAAGGCTACACTGAAACAACTGAAGAATTCTCTATTGACGTTTCATCAACAATTGAAAGCGATGACCTTGACAAAATGTTCAAGAATGCTACTCAATACACTGCAACCTTTGTTGACACTGAAGGTAATCCTTTAGCTAATTCCAGTGTTAGATTCAATGTTAACGGAGTAAATTACACACGTAAAACCAATGAAAATGGTACTGCTAAATTAAACATTAACTTGCTTCCTGGTGAATATAACATTACTGCAACTAATTTAGAAAATAATGAATCTGTAACTAATGTTATTACTGTTGAATCAACTATTGAAGCTGATGATATTGTTAAATATTATAAAAACGATACTCAATTTGTAGCTACTTTCCTTGACGGTCAGGGTAATCCTTTATCTGGTGAACTCGTTTCATTCATTATTAACGGTAAAACTTACTACCGTAAAACCAATGAAAACGGTACCGCTAAAATGAATATTAATTTACCACCTGGAAATTACACTATTGCTACTGTAAACAATGCTACCCAGCAAACTCTATACAATACTATTGAAGTTTTATCAACAATCATTACAAGTGATTTAACCAAAACATTCGGTGATAAAACTCCATTTGTAGCCCATATTATTAACGGTTCAAGCAGTTCTGTCTTTGACTCTGTTAAATTTGATTTAAATAATATCACTGACATGTTATCAAAATTCAATGTTACAAATATTACAGGATTCAACACAACAGATGCATTTGATTTAATTTCACAAATCTTAGATACAACTGCTGACATTGAAGATATAGCTGCTAAATATAACGTTACTGATTTTGAATCTATCATCGGTGATATTGAAAACCGCACTGGTAATTTAAGTGATCTTATTGATTCCATTGACAACAGTACTCTCATTTCATTAATCAATGAATCTGTCGCTAAACTCAATGCTACTTTAGCAAACCTTACTGAAGCACTTATGAATGTTACTGACGCTAACGGTACTGTCATTGATATGAATGAAACCATATCTAAATTCGCTAATTTCACAGAATTCCTATCAGACTTTGAAGTCAAAGATATCACTGAAATCAACGTTACTAAATCATTAGAGTTTATTATGGACTTATTGAATGCTACTTCAGATATTACTGATAAACTTTCAAACTTCAGTGATAACAGCTCTGCACTAATAAGTGCTATCCTTGATAATATTAATGTTAGTTCTTCCAATTTATCAGACAACTTTAAATCCATTAATAATGAAACACTTATTTCATTAATTAACAGTATTGCAGGCGACCTTAACATTACTTTAGAAAATCTTACTAAAGGTATTGGTTCATATGGTGATCCTGAAGCTCCTGTAGCTAATGCTACTGTTAAATTCAACGTTAATGGTAAGATATATTCAAGAACAACTAATGCAACCGGTGATGCTAAATTAAATATTAATTTACCTGCTGGTGATTATATTATCACAACAACTTATAATGATTTAAGTGTTGCAAACAAAATTACTGTAAAAGCATAAGAGGTTTAAAACCTCTTATTTATTAATTTTTTTTAAAAACTCAAAACTTTTTTTAATAGAATCTTTATTATTAACTTCAATCATATATATTCCATCATAATTCTTCTTCTGAAAAATATCAATGATATGATTTAAATCAATAGAGCCTTCACCTAATGCTAAGTGTGAATCATCATCACCCAGATTATCATGTATATGTATGTGTTTTATTGAATCGAAATACATTTCATCTGCAGATATTTTGCAGTGATTAGCATGACCAATATCCAGTGTCATTCCCAGATTTGCATCAACTACCAGTTCGTTCAGGCGGTTCAAGTCCTGGTGAATCATGCTTTCAAAGTTAGGCATATTTTCAATGGTGGTATTCACGCCTAAATCATTGCTGTAATCTCCAAATTCTCTAACTGATTTTTCACATACTTCATAAATCTTTTCAGGATGCTCTTTTGCCAGAAAAGGAATTAATCCCGGATGAACAACAACTGCTTTTGCATCAATTTCACTAGCTAAATCAATTGAATTTTTGATTTGGCTTATTGAATTTTCACGGCTGCTCCTTCCCAGTGCAGCGATGTTAACATCCATAAAAGGAGCATGTATGGTATATTTTAAATCGAACACGGATAAGATATCAGTATCTATCTCTTCATTGGGGTACTGATGTAGCAATTCAACATAATTAATACCTAACCCTTCAATAAAATTCAGACTGTCATTTAAACTATCATATAGTGTTGCAAGTGTTGATGCACCAATTTTTATCATAATAATCACTTTCTAACTGCAGTTATTTTCAATCCCATTTCAAGGGATTCCGTAATAATATTTGACAATTCATTATTTCTCTTAATCTTCACTTCTCCCTTTTTAGAAGTGGTTGCTGTAAACAGATATTCATTATTGCTTAAAATATCAAAATCAGCTCTTCCATTCTCATGGCCCAGCTCCAAAATCAGCTGCTTTTTAGTGTGGGTTATATTAACTTCGAATTCACTTTTATTATAAGTATCTTCAATAATTTCAACCCCAATTGAAATTCCGATTTTATCTTCTATTTCTGCTATCCTCTTGCCGTTTTTGCCGATGATTTTCGGAACCATTTTTTCGGGAACATAAATATTCGCCCTTTCGGGAGATACTATTTCAACACGGATATCTGATTTTTTAGGTAAAATTCTTTTAATCTGTCTTAAAATCTCCTTTTCAGCAATATTGTCTACTGATGACTTTCCTGTATCTGATCGGTTATTAATCAAATCCAAATCCATCACTATTGTCTGTTCTCCGTAGGTGTAAATTTCATTTTTAAGTTCGCCTGTTTCAAAATCACGAACTTCAATAACCGGCCTTGCAAGATCCGCTTCAGTCATTCCGCTTGGAACTTTCACGGTCATTTTTGTCTCAAATACACTTGTAACTTTTCCGTCTTCAATGTAAATACTTGTATCAACGATTGACGGGATAACTCCAAGTTCAACACGGGAAGCAATTCTCTGGATAGCATCTATTGGTCTTGTAGCGTGAACTACACCAATCATTCCCACACCTGCAAGCCGCATATCTGCAAAGATGTTAAAGTCATGATTTTTTCTGAGCTCATCATAAATAGTATAATCTGGCCTTACCAGTAACAGAACATCAGCAGTGTTTTCCATATTGCCTTCCAGAGGAGCGTATTGGGTAATTTCATCGGGCAGCTGTAAATCTCTAGGTGATTCCATTGTTTTAACTATCTTATTTAATTTTTTAGAGTAATATTTTGCAATAGCCTGGACAAATGTTGATTTACCTGCACCGGGTGATCCTGAAATCAGAATACCTTCAGCACTGTTGTTTATCCTGTCTATTAGTTTGTCACTTAATTTGTATTCGTCCAGATCGATATTTGCTACAGGTCTAACAATGGTTATTTCAACAGCTTCGGAAAATGGAGGTTCGGCTATTGAAATCCTGTATTCTCTTGACTGCACTACTATTGACCCCTCCCTGACAGATTCAAGATACGTTTTGGAGTCATGTTTGGATTTTTCTATTATTTCATCAATGATTTTTTTAAGTTTTTTGTAATTGTACTTTTCATTCGACAGTTTAACGAATTTAATATGGCCTGGTGTTCCTTTTTTGGCCATGGGACAGACGTTTTCCTTTAGATGAACGGACATCGTGCTTTTGTCAAAAAATTTTTCTATTGACAATTTTTTATTGGAATACTCCTGTTCATAATAATAAACTGCTATTCCCTGAGCTTTTGCCGTTTTAGCCTGAATAGTATCATTTGTCAATAACACTCCCATTTCTGAACGTGCCAAATCTCTAATTAAAGCATCAATCTCTCCGTTTTTCGCATTTTTAATATCGTATACTGTTGGTCTTCTGCCTTTAAAGCTCACGGCAATTTTTCCTTCATCCTGTAAATACTGCAGGTATTCCAGTTCCTTTAAGCCGCGCAGTCCTTCACTTCTGTTGTTATTTGCCTGATGTTCAAGTTCACAGACAACTGCTTCCGGAACAATAATTTCGGGATAGTATAAGTCTTCTTCGTCCAAAATCTTTCTTACTGCTCCAATTATTACAGCACTAGTATCGGGGATTATTGTTTTCATTTTAATACACATCATCCGGGTTAACAATTCTTTTCTGATTTATTTTCAAGTCTTTTTCCTGTAAGTCATCAATATCAATTGGGTTTTCAAGATTCATATCTCTGAAAAAACATGAGTAGTATCCTTCATGGCAGGCAGCACCTTTCTGTCTGATTTTCAGTACAACAGCATCCATATCACAATCCACCAGGATTTCTTCAACTTCCTGAAAATGATTTGAGCTTTCTCCTTTTAACCATAATTTTTTTCTTGAAGTGCTCCAGTAATGTGCTTTTCCTGTCCGGATTGTTTTTTCAAGGGATTCATGGTTCATATTTGCTATCATTAAAATCTCGCCGCTTTCAGCATCCTGTGCCACCGCAATAATTACTTTTTCACCATTAATTTCATGCCTAAAATTAATTTTCATTACTCATTCACCTTTGATATAATTTACAATAGCTTCAATTTTAACTGTATCCTGCATTCCTGTTGTCATATTTTTAACAGTCACATTTCCCTCATCCAAATCTTTTTTTCCAATTATGACAACATTTTCTACATTGATTTTATCTGCATAGTTCATTATTTTCCTGAACTTTTTATTGTTAAGGTCAACATCACACCGCAGACCTGATCTTCTCAGTGTTTGTGTTATTTCATAGGCTTTCAGCCTTACATCATCTGATATCGGGGCAACATAAACATCCAGATATGAACTTTCATTTTCACAGTCTGTCAGTTCTTCGATAGCATTCATTAATCTGTCAAAACCAAGGGCAAATCCTGTTGATTCAACTTCTTTTCCTCCGAATACTTTAATTAAACTGTATGTTCCTCCGCCGCAAACCTGTTTTTGCGCTCCAAGACCTTCGACATAAATTTCAAACACGATTCCTGTGTAATAGTCAAGTCCCCTTGCAACCCCCAGATTTAAAGTGTAGTTTGTCATGTCAAAGGAATCAAGAAGTTCAACAAGCTGGGACAATTCGCTGAATGCGACGTGTGTTTCTTCATAATCCTTTATTAATTCATATACTTCATCAAGTATTGTTTTATCTCCAATCAAATCAATTAATTTAAGCAGTATCCGGTTCAATTCATCATTATCTATTATTGGATTATCACCGCTTAAGGATTCTTTAAGCAGGTCTTTATCTCCCTTGTCAATAATAATCATTAATTCCCTTTGGGTTTTGCTGTTTATACTGAAATGTTTAAACAAACCGCGGATTATTCCCAAATGATTGATATTGACATCAGCACCATTAATTCCAAGTGCTTTGATTGAATCGCTGCACATACTGATGACTTCAGCTTCGCCCTGAGGTGATTTGGCACCGATAAGTTCACATCCGAACTGCCAGAACTGCCTGAACCTTCCTTTTTGAGGTCTTTCATATCTAAAACAGCTGCCGTAATAATAAAGTTTAATAGGTTTGCTTGCGGTTTTTTCAAGTTCATTCAAATATAATCTTGCTACCGGTGCGGTAATTTCAGGTCTCAGTGTTAAATCACGGTCGGATTTGTCCTTAAAATTGTATAGCTGATCGACAATCTCCTCGCCCGATTTCGTTGTAAAAAGCTTTAATTCTTCAAACAAAGGTGTTTTAATTTCTCTATAACCATAATTCTCAAAAACATATCTTAAGGTACTTTCTGCTCTTTTTCTTCTCTCCATTTCATCAAATAAAAAATCCCTTGTACCTCGAGGTCTCATAAATTCCATTTTAATTCTCCTAAAAAGACATTATAAGAATAGTATAGAAATTAAAGTTTAAATAATTTTTTAGCTAAAACTACAATACATGACAATAGACGGAAATACAAAAATTGTAGCTTTGATAGGTCATCCTGTAGAACACACATTCTCCCCTCAGATGCATAATTCGGCCTTTTCGAAGCTTAAAATGAATTGGATATACACAGCTTTTGATGTTAATCCTGAAAACCTGAACAAAGCTATTGAAGGTGCCTGTGCACTTGACATTAAAGGATTTAACGTGACAATCCCCCACAAAGTTAATGTAATTCCATATCTTGATGAAATTGACGAGACGGCAGAAGAGATTGGGGCGGTAAATACAATTGATTTTAAAAATCTTAAAGGATACAATACAGATGGTATAGGTGCAATAAAAGCTATTGAAGAAGTAACAAAAGCCAAAAACAGAAATGTTGTTATTGCAGGTGCCGGGGGAGCTTCAAGAGCAATAGCATTCTATCTTAAAAAGAATAATGCTGATGAAATAACCATACTGAACCGCAATATTAAAAAAGCAGAAACTTTAGCCTGTGATTTAAATGCATCATTTGACTCCTTAAATCAAATCAATATTTATATTCCGAATGCGGATATTTTGATAAATACAACTCCGGTTGGAATGCATCCTCATGAAAATGATGCTCCAATTGTATCAGCGGAAAACATCCATGAAGACCTGGTTGTCTTTGATGCAGTATATAATCCAAATAAAACTCAGCTGCTTAAAGAAACAGTAAAGGCAGGTGCAAAACCGGTTTACGGAATAAAAATGCTGTTGTATCAGGGTGCTGAAAGCTTCAGAATATGGACGGGAAAAAAACCGCCGATTAAAACTATGGAAGAAACTCTTAAAAAAACATTAGGACAGGATTAAATGGAACTGATATTCAATATATCCTCAATAGCTGAGGAAGAAAAATATACAAACTCCAAAAAGGATGTTTTAAAATACCTTAAGGTAATCGGTGTTGACACCAGATTCATATCATACACTCCCGATAAAATATTCATCAACAATCTGAGATTTTCCAAGTTCTCAAGAAAAAGACAGGAAACATTCAACAGACAATATCCTCAAATAGAAGTTGTCAGAAACTCTTTATTTCAAAAAATCTGCTCAAAGACTTCAAAAACTCTGGCAGGTTTAAAGCCCAACTCTGTTGTTTTGATTCCAAAAGATAATTTTATCCTAAATATTATTTTAGAACCATATACCCGTAAATATGGAATTAAATTAGTTAACAGCGGCGAATATGATTTTAAAGCTGTTCCTATAACGCTGGATGATGAAGTTAACATGATTTTTTCCACTATATTTCGGGGTGAATCTTTGAAATTTGATAAAAAGGAAGATGAAGTTTATCCCCTGATTAATGTTTCCATTGGCTGGATTAATTCCTTTTTAGAAATGAATGACTATTCTCAAATAGCTCCCATTAATGATGATGAGCTGGCCTGTTCTTTTATGGAATTTTTGGAAGATGTTGCGCCTCAATACAGGGAAAATGTATTGAAAGCCACACATTATATTGAAGAGAAAAATATCTGTTCAGATTAAGTTTTTGCTTTGTCTCAAGTTATGTTGTTGAACAGACATTATGATTATATACCAAGTTAGATATAATATATTAACATGTGGGGTTATATTAGATTAGGTTTAATGGTGCTCATTGCTGTTGCATATTGATGGTATTTTGATGCTATTAGATTTTTTGGTCATGATTTGCAGTTTACGATTCTTATTTTCATATGTATTATGATAATATCTGCCTGTGCATTATTCGGAGAATATCGTTCCGGTGGAAATTCGTCAAATAATAAAAGTAGTAATAATCCTCCAAATAATGTCTACACTCCGGAATTTCATATGCCTCCTCAGGAAGATTATGATCCGAATTGGGATCCTTATTACAAA
>CADBPS010000105.1 GCA_902796575.1 uncultured Methanobrevibacter sp.
ACCGTACTGACTTGCTCCTTCTGCTGAAGGGATTGTGGTTGGTTTTCCTCCTACAAGTACTGATGCTGCTGAGTTACTTGTACCTAAATCGATTCCAATAATTTTTTCTTTTTTAGTATTATCTGACATAATTATCACCGTATTTTTTTTTATATAAATTGGTAAATATGATTATTTTTTACAAACTATTACTTTTGAGTATTTAAGGACTTTATCTTTGTATGTGTATCCTTTCATGAGTTCGTCTATTATATATCCGTTTTCAACATCTTCACTTTCCTGAACCATCATTGCTTCATGTTTATTTAAATCAAATTTTTCTCCTTTTGCAGGTATTTCTTCGACACCTTCCTTTGTGAGGATTTCTTTGAGTTTATTATATGTGAGCTCAACGCCCTGTCTTAAATCCTTGTCGTTTTTGATTTCAAGTGCTCTTTGGAGATCCTCATAGCAGTCCAGGATTTCCAGTATCAGGTCTTCATTTGCAAATTTTACAATTTCCCTGTTTCTCTTTTCAGTTATTTTTTTGAAATTTTCAAAATCTGCCTGAAGTCTCTGGGAGAGTGAAACATATTCCTGAGTTTCTCCTTCCTGTTTTTCAAGGTCCTCTTTCAGTGAAGATATTTCTTCCTTTTTTGAAGCGAGCTTTTTGACCACTTCATCATATTCTTTTTGAAGATCCTTAATTTCATCTTTTTCTTTTTTATCTTTCTTCTTAGCCATTCAGTCACCTTTTCACTTATTGAAAACTCTTTGTAATAACTCTGAATAGAGAATACTACTTAATGTTGTTTAATATTTGGCTTTAAGGAATTTATGGACATATTGGAAAATGGTTCATAATTCAAGAGTTATTACTCCGAGTTTTTCAAACCAAATATTAAAGTAACAAAAAGTTATCTTTCTCTCACTATTATTATAGTAACAAAAAGTTATATAAACCTTTCGATACATAATAGTAAATATGGCCAATACAAAAGATGTTAAAAAAAATACTAAATTCCAAAATAAAGGCAATCCGTCAAAAGAAGGAATAGAAATTAGAGGAGACTATGGAAGTAATTTTGAAGACATAGATAAAGAAGATATTCTTGATGTAATGGGATGCAAAACAAGAAGGGACATTATAGACCTTCTTCGAAGAGAGCCGATGTTTGTAAGTGAAATATCAAACGAACTCAATGTCGGACAAAAAGCAGTAATAGCACATCTCAGGGCAATGGAAGAAATAGGCATACTCAACTCTTCATATAAAAAAATGCTGAGGGGAAGACCACGAAAATACTATGATTTACACAATGAAGTAACAATACAGATTACAATAAATTCAAATTCATTTGATGTCAACTTTCAGAATGCCCGTGACACACTCCAGCTGCCTTCAGGAGACGAATGGTCAAAACTTTTGGATATAGAAAAAAGACTTGACAGCGGACAGCTTGAAGCACTTGAAGAGCTTAAAAATCAGATAAGGTTATATGACAACCTTAAAGCAAGAGCAGAATACATTCTGGAAAGAACTCTTAAAAACTGAATGCCGGTTAATCAAGACGTGTTTTGGCAAAAATGCTCTGGCCTAAGCTGACCGAACCGTCTCCACAGCATGTATTTTTGTGCTGAATAAAATTATATCCGTTACCTTCAATTGTGCTTTTGACTGTGTCTGTAATAGCCTCATTATAAAACACCCCGCCTGTAGCACCAATATCCATAATATTCATTTTATCTGCTGATTTAAGAGCGATTTCACTTAGTCCCATAGCTATTGTTTTTTGAGCAGCACTTGCAATATCAGCTTTTTTATAGCCTTTATCATATAAATCAACTACTTCTTTTAAAATTTCAGTTGTATTGAGCTGATTGTTTTCAATAATTAAAGGCAGTTCAAGATCTTTTGTTGAATAATATGCGGCCGATTCAAGTTTCATTGAGGATTCGCCTTCGTAAGTTCTTTCGCTACAGATTTCCAAAGCCGCAGAAACCGAATCAAGAACCCTTCCGGTACTGGTAGTTACTCCAACATTAATCATATTGTCCAGCTGTTTGAAAATATTTTTAATTTCAATTTCCCCATACTTGAAATATTTAAGGTATTTTTTAATTATTTCCTCATCCTTCACTATGCTTAAAAGCATACGGATTGGATATCTTGTTGCAAGATCTCCTCCGGGCATCAGCTGCTTTTCCAGATGACCTAATCTTTTATAACCATTAATATCTGTATATAAAATTTCTCCTCCCCAGCTTGTACCGTCATCACCGTAGCCGGTACCGTCACTGGCTATTACAATCATCTTATCAATATTGTTGTCATTGGCAAGGGATAATGCATGGGCATAATGATGCTGAACCTGTATTACATCCACTCCGATTTCATAGGCCAGTTTTGTTGTGAAAAAATGAGGATGCAAATCACACACAACAGCATCAATATCTGTGATTTTTGTAATTCTTTTCATATGCTCAATGGACTCTTTAAGGAAATTAAGTGTCTTTGGCTTATTGGTATTTCCTATATGCTGTGAAGGATATGCAATGTCACCGGATGCAATACAGAATGTGACGTCAAGTTCCGGGCCAAGAGCTAAAATGTTTTTTTCGTTAACATCAAAACGGATTTTATATGGTTCGGGAGTATAACCTCTGGAACGTCTTATAAACGATAATTCATTATTTCTGAAGCGGATAACAGAATCATCACATCTGTTTAAAATTCTGCGGTTATGAATCAGGGAATAATCGCTGATGCCATTAATAATCTCATCATTATTAATCATCATAGGCTCTCCGGGAATATTGGCCGAAGTCATAACATAAGTGTCAATATCTCCCTCATCAAAAAGCAGATAATGCATAGGAGAATAGGGAAGCATAACTCCGATATTGTGAAGACCCGGTGATAAACTTTCAGGGAAAGGATAATCCTTATTTTTCTTTAAAATAACAATAGGCCGTTTATTTGAGGTTATGGTCTTTATTTCTCTTTGGGATAATAGGGCATAACTTTTGACAGTGTTTAAATCACTGCTCATAACAGCAAAAGCCTGATTTGGGCGGTTTAAACGTGACCTAAGTTCTCTAATTGCATCATCATTATATGCATCAACAACAAGATGGGTGCCTCCAATACCTTTAATTGCCAGTATTTTACCTTCCCTTAATTTATCAGCACCTAATTTAATGGGGTTATCAGTTTTAATTTCTTTTGTGTTTTTATAAATAGTCATTTGGGGACCGCAGTCACTGCAGCAGATTGCCTCACCATGATAACGCCTGTCCAGAGGCTGTTTATATTCTTTTGAACACTCATCACAGAGGGGAAAATCATCCATTGATGTGCGGTTCCGGTCATAAGGAACAGAATCAATAACAGTAAACCTCGGACCGCAGTCAGTGCATGCATTAAAAGGATATTTATATCGTCTGTCATGAGGATTTCTAATCTCTTCAAGACAGTTGTCACAAATAGCAATATCTGGTGGAATCACACTCATGCCTCTATATGAATCACTGCTTTCAATAATACTGAAATCATCAAAATCTCTGTCACTGCACTCAACAACTTTCATTGAATTAATTTTAGCTATTGGGGGCAGGAGTTTCGGTAATCTTTCAATAAATAAATCAGTGTTGTCTCCGCTGACAACAATCTCAACAACATTACCTAAATTCCTGACATAACCATTCAAATCCAATTCGCATGCTAATCTATAAACATATGGTCTAAATCCAACACCCTGGACAATTCCCTGAGTTAAAATCTTTTTCACTGTCATAAACATTATAATATTTGATAATGTTCATTAATATAATTTAACTTGAACAGCGGATAATTGGTGAATGGTCCTTTGGCATTAATCCATTGGTCTAAATTAAATATGTTATCAATGAAAGATTAGTTTCAAAAAAGCTCTTATCAATTCATAAGTCTTTTGGATTGGATTTAAATTGGCTATAACACAGAAAGATATTGGTCATTAGTTTTAATTCTTTTAAATATTAATTCGTTTGTTAGGTTATTTCATCATTAATATATGTGTTAAAATGGAAGATGTTGTTTTATTTATTAGCTTTCATTTTTTTTTTATTTGTTTTTTTAATTCAGTTATTTGTTGGTCTTTTTCTTTTATTTGTTTTTTTAATTCGGCTATTTGTTGGTCTTTTTCTTCTATTTTTTGATTTTGATACATTGATTGTTGTTTCATTCGTACCCAATTTTCATCTTTTTCTAATTCTCTTTCTGCTTCTCTTTGCAGTTCTCTTTCGTATGTTGCTATTGCAAGATATCTTTTAAATTCATCTGATCTGGGGTCTATCATCTTTAATTTCTCCTTTTGATATTTTTTGAATAATCTTTTAAGTTATAATTGGTGATTGTGATTTTTTTTGAACGTTAGGGTCTTTTGAATTTAAAACTACTATGTGTGTTTATTGTATTTTAATGTTGCTTTTGTGTTGGTTAAATTCTTAATATGGTATGTGGGATTTATTTTATAAAATTAATTAAATTTCATAGTGTTGTTTAAATTGTGCTAAAATGGGGGGGGGCGTCTTATTCATTGCCTTTCATTTTTTTATTTGTTTTTTCAATTCAACTATTTGTTGGTCTTTTTCCTTTATTTGTTTTTCCAATTCAGCTATTTGTTGGTCTTTTTCTTCTATTTTTTGACTTTGATATATTACTTGTTGTTTTATTCGCACTTTACATTCATCCTTTTCTATTTCTATTTCTGCTTCTTTTTGCTGCTTTCTTTCGTGTGCTACTATTTCAAGATGTCTTTTAAGTTCATTTGAATCTAAATATATCATTTGATTCCTCCTTTGATATTTTTTTGAATAATCTTTTAAGTTATAATTGGTGATTGTGATTTTTTTGAATGTTATGGGCTTTTTTGATTTAAAATTATTATATGTATTCATTGTATTTTAATGTTGCTTTTGTGTTGGTTAAATTCTTGCGGTATGTGGGATTTATTTCAAAATAGTTAACTAAATTTCGCAATGTTTTTTGAATCATGTTAAAATGGAAGGGGGTGTCTTATTTATTGCCTTCCATTTTTTTTATTTGTTTTTTCAATTCAGCTATTTCCTGGTCTTTTTCTTCTATTTTTTGGTCTTTTTCTGTTAGTTGTTGTTTTATTCGCACCCAACTTTCATCTTTTTCTAATTCTAGTTCGGCTTCTCTTTGCAGTTCTCTTTCGTATGCTGCTGTTGCAAGATAACTTTTAAATTCATCTGAATCTATATTTATCATGTTCAATTTCTCCATTAATTTTTTCTCTGTTTTTTCGTTTCTAGCTAATCTTTTAATCCATCCTGATACTGTAACTTTTAAAAATTCATAATATTTATTATTTTTAAGCTGATTTGTCACTTCTACATACTCTTCTAAGAATTCATCATTAATCGTAAGTTTTCCAAATGTTGGTAACCAGATTAAATCGAAAACATCATCAGAGGATATTTTTTTCTTGCTTTTAATTTTATCCTTTATTGTTTTAAATATTTTCTCTCCATCTTTTTTACAGGTTTGTATGAATATTGGAAAATATCATACCTGATCATCATAGGTATATGTTTCAGGAACGATTCTTGTGCCTGTGTAAAAGATATACTGTAACACGGTTTTTTTAAATTTTTTGTTTTTAAGGACTACTCTGTATCCGAGATTTCTATGCATTATTTCCTGTGAAAGTCCTGATTGATGCTCAACATTAACAATAATTTCTTCTTTTTCATCTGTGAAAAGTGAATCAAGTAGGATTTTTTCATAGTCGTCCTTTACTATTTCTTTATCCTCGTATTCCTCTAGATTTTCTATCCCTGTAACATATTTTCTGAATTCCTCGTATTCTTTGCATAATTTAAATGTTTTATCCTGAAACTGATGTGTAATATGCACCACCTCCATCACATTTAATTGTTAAAACACATTAAAACAATTATAAACAATCCTATATAAATATTAATATAAAATAAAAACAATAACCATTTATTAAGTATAAATAAGCAAGTACAATTTTTATTTATCAATATAAAATTATTATTCAAAAGAAAAATTATTATCGCAATATCATTTTTTTCACATAGGCTGCAAGAAAATATTTATATAAAAAATGGAATCTTAAATAACAATTATGAAGGAGATTCTTTTGAAATTAATCAACGGTGAGATAGATTTGGAAACTGCTGAAAATCAGATAAAATCAAAAAACATTCTGGAATTTGGAGACATTGCCAAATTTGATAATCAGCGCCAAAAAAGAACAGGTTTTCCCGAAGCTGTTTTCTCACCAAGTAAGGACTATGATGATTTGCTTTTAATTGTTAAAAGATACTTTGAAAATGAAAATCCCAAAAACCTTATAATAACAAAACTCTCTCCTGAGAGGTTCAGTAAGCTTCAAAAGGACCTTGAATATCTTGATTACACTTTTGATTATAATAAACGTGCTCAAATATTAATTATAAAAGTTAATGATGTTGAAATTAATCCCAAACATAAAATTGGAATAATAACTGCAGGAACATCTGATATTAACATTGCCGAGGAAGCAAAAGTAATTGTAGAAGAGGGGGGCTGTGAAGCAGTCACCTCCTATGATGTGGGCATTGCCGGAATTCACAGACTGTTTCCCCAGATTGCAAATATGATAAATGAAGGGGTTAAGGTAATGATAGTATGTGCAGGCATGGAGGGTGCCCTGCCCTCGGTTGTCGCCGGACTGGTGGATATTCCGGTTATTGCAGTTCCAACATCTGTAGGTTATGGTGTAAGTGAAGGTGGGAGAGTTGCACTTGATGCAATGCTTCAGTCCTGTGCTCCGGGAATAGCTGTTGTTAATATTGACAACGGTTTTGGAGCGGCAGTATTTGCATTGACAATTGTTAAAAGTGCATAATTTATTTTCTTCTGCTTTCAAATTCTTCAAACACTTCGTCGATATCAATTCCTTTGTAGACAAGCAGGAGCAAAGTGTGGAATATCAAATCAACAGATTCATGAACAAGGTTTTCATTGTTTTTACTGGCTATTAATACTTCACCGGCTTCTTCAGCTATTTTTTCAAGTATTTTGTCCTCTGCCTTTTTATCGCTGTCTTTCATGATGTTTGAAGTGTAGGAATCGATAGGGTTGTCCCGTCTGTTTTCAAGAACTTCATAGACTTCTCTTATTATCTTCTCATTCGCCATGTGATTCACTTTCTTGAATACTTTCTGTTATAGCTATTAATGGATGTTTATCATCATCTATTATTTTAATGTCTTCGAATTTTTCAATTCCTGCCTTGTCGGCGGTTTTTTCCATTCCTAATCTGATGTCCTGGCCTAAATCAACGACATAGGAATCAACAGTTTCGCATCCTAACTGTTTTGATGCAACTGCCCTGTGATGTCCGTCAACTAAAATCCATCTGTCTCCGGTTTTAACAACAATAGCTGGCTCTGCAAGTCCCATTTTTAATTCATAGCTCCTTCCTTCAAGTTCGTCTGCATATACTCTGTCCTGTGTAGGTCTGAGTTTTTCCGTTGGAACTCTGAGTCTTTTTAATGTTGTTTTGATTCCGTACAGTTGCTCCATTGTTGTTTTGAAATACTCCACCTTGTTAGGTGTTGACCTTTCGATATGTGAACGGACCATATCTGTATTTGTTATGATTCCAACCAGATGTCCTTTTTCATCGACAACAGGCATTCTTGAAATTCCACGTCTGAACATTACTCTTGAAGCATCGTTGATTGATAAATTTTCATTGGCAACAACCAGTTTGGTACTCATTATTCCACGGACATGATCTTCCCAGTCCTTTGCAACAATATCAAAAGCGGTTACCATTCCTACCAGTTTATCATTTTCAACTACCGGATAACTGTTGTGGTGGCTTTCTTTCATCAGATTTATCACTTCTTCGGTGTGTGTATCCGGTGAAACGCTTATAACATTTTCAGTCATATAGTCCTTAACAAATGTTTTTTTCTCCGCCATGCACTAACCTCTATTCGATGTTTTCTTTTAAAAGCTTAACTGTTTCTCCAGGGTCTGCTTTTCCACGGGTTAATCTCATTACCTGACCGACAAGGAAATTAAGTGATGCTTTTTGACCTTCCAGATAATCCTTAACCGCTTTTGGATTGGTATCAATAGCTTCCTTAACTGCTTTAAGTACTTCATCATCTTTGACAACACCTAAAAGTCCCATTTCTTCAGCTATTTCTTTTGGAGTTTTATCATTGTTAGGCATCTGTTCAATGATTCTTTGACCTGCTTTTGTTGTGATTTCCTTGTTTTCAAGCATGCTGAGGAATTCCACTAAATCATCTACAGTTATTTCACTGTCAGAATAATCAATTTTATTATATGACAATACTCTTTTAAGTTCATCTCTCATCCATTTTGATGCGAATTTAGGATCTATCTGCTTAACAACCTCTTCGTAAGCTATTGCCAAATCCAGTTCTGATGTCAGTACTTTAGCTGATTCTTCGTCAATGCAGTAATCTCTCATGAAACGGTCTACCTTGTGGTGGGGAGCTTCAGGCATAACTTCTTTAACTTTTTCAATCTGTTCATCTGGAATTTCCATTGGAGGTAAATCAGGATCCGGAATGAATCTGTAATCGTCTGCATCTTCTTTTAATCTCATTCTTGTTGTTATCATTTGACTTTCAATGTATGCACGGGTTTCCTGTGGGATTTCTACTCCTCTTTTAATGAGATTTTTCTGTCTTACTATTTCGAATTTCAGTGCTCTGTATGCACCTTTAATCGAGTTGACGTTTTTCATCTCAACTCTGTTTCCGCCGTTGAGGGATATGTTGACATCTGCCTTCATTGAATTTTCCCCACGTGCAGCTCCGCTGTACTGCAGAACTCTTATTATTTCTTTCAGGAAGTTTCTTGCTTCTTCAGGGGAAGTGATGTCCGGTTCGGTTACGATTTCAACCAGAGGGATTCCTGACCTGTTGAAATTAACAATACCTCTGTCAGGTTTGTACTGTCCAGGGTCTTCTTCAATGTGAATTTCTCTTATTCTAATTCCGTTAAGTTCCCCGTTTATACCGATTGGAACAGAAGTTCTCTGGTATCCGGAAGGTAAATCAGGATAATCATAATGTTTTCTCATGAAATATGTAAATCCCTGATCTATATCACAGTTCAACATTAATGCTATCATCAATGCATTTTCTATTGCCTTTTCATTCGTTGGGTGTGGTTTTGCACCTGGCTGATTTAAACAGATTGGACAAATATTTTTATTAATAGGTGCCTCATTAAAATTTGTTGGGCAATCACAGAATAATTTTGATTGAGTTTCTAACTGTACGTGGATTTCAAGTCCACACATCATACTGAATTCGTCACTAATAATAATTCCTCCATTTGGAAAGTTTTCATACTAAAATTTATATTATGAATATATTTGTAAAAATCAATTTATAAAGATTATCCAATTTTTTGTCTGGTGAAATTTCGGATTCAGGATTTCTCATACAATATCAAAAGAATCATGAAAAACGGTCATGCAGTATCATTAAAAAAAAATCAATATTATAGTCACTTAGCATAGAATTGGCAGGTATTTTTTAATGAAATTTTCTGTTAATGTTGATCCAAGGCATTTTTCATTAAATACT
>CADBPS010000106.1 GCA_902796575.1 uncultured Methanobrevibacter sp.
AGCTGTAGGAATGGAATCTCACAATCACCCATCAGCTATTGAACCTTACGGAGGTGCAGGTACTGGAATAGGTGGAATTTTAAGAGATATTATTTCAATGGGTGCAATGCCTATAGCACTTCTTGATTCATTAAGATTCGGTCCTCTGGAAGATGAAAAATCAAGATACTTATTTGAACATGTTGTTAAAGGAATTTCCGATTACGGTAATCGTGTAGGAGTCCCGACAGTAGCAGGTGAAATAGAATTCGACGAATCATTCACAACCAATCCGCTTGTCAATGTAATGTGTGTAGGCCTTGTTGAAAAAGACAAAATTGTACGCGGTCAGGCACCGAATGTCGGAGATGTATTTTTATTAATGGGCGGAACCACAGGCCGTGATGGAATTCACGGTGTTACTTTCGCATCAGAAGAATTAACCTCAGATTCTGAAACCGAAGACAGACCTGCAGTTCAGGTAGCAGATCCATTTACCAAAAAAAGAGTACTTGAAGCATCACTTGAAATACTTGAAGAAATAAATGTAAGCGGTGTCAAGGATTTGGGAGGCGGAGGTCTCACCTGCTGTATATCTGAACTGGTTGACGAATCAAATAATGCTGCATTTGTAGATTTACGCTCCATTCCTCTTAGAGAAACCGGAATGACTCCTTATGAAATAATGCTTTCTGAATCTCAGGAAAGAATGATATTTGTAATAAACCCTGATGATGTTAAAAAAGCTCAGGAAATCTGTGATAAACATGAAATTGTATCTGCAGTTATCGGTGAGGTAAAATCCGGTGACAATATGATAATATCAGATGAAGGTGAAGAAATTGCAAACCTTCCAACCATATTATTGGCTGATCCGCCTTCTCTTAACAGACCTTTAAAGGAAGTCCCTGAAGATCTGGAAAAAATTGAAGTTGCACATCCTCCGGTTAAAGAATCATTATTAAAATTACTTTCTTCTCCAAACATAGCATCAAAAAGCTGGGTTTACAAACAGTATGACCATGAAGTTCAGGTAAGAACTGTCGTAAAACCTGGTGATGATGCTGCAGTATTAAGAATTGATGATCAGACAGCTATTGCACTTACAACAGACTCCAATACAATTCATACTAAATTGTCTCCTTTCGACGGAGCAGCAGGATGTGTTTCAGAAGCTATTCGAAATGTAGTTTCTATGGGTGCCACTCCATATGCTGTTGTAGACTGCTTAAACTTCGGAAATCCTGAAAAACCGGAAATATTATGGCAATTCAAAAGAGCTATTGAAGGAATGAGTTTGGTTGCAGAAAAATTCGAAGCACCAGTTATCAGCGGTAATGTCAGCTTCTACAATGAAACAGAAGGTGTCAAAATCAATCCTACTCCTGCTGTTGGAGTTATTGGTGTTGAAAATATAGAAAACATCAGAACAATGGACTTTAAAAACCAGGGCGATAAGATTTTGCTGATTGGAAAAACCTATGATGAATTGTCAGGTTCAGAATATCACAGATCCATTCATGGCATTGAAAAAGGTACTGCTCCAAGAATTAGAGTTGATGATGAACTGGCTAATGCAAAAACAGTTTTGAATTTAATTGACGAAGACACCGATAAAAACATAACTGCTGTTCATGATGTATCAGCAGGTGGTCTGGCAGTTGCACTTTCAGAAATGGTTATTTCATCAAAGAAAGGGTGTGAAATCCAATTAACCTCAGAGGATTTGGATGAAAATCAGCTGTTATACTCGGAAACTCATGGAAGATACTTATTGACAGTTAATCCTGACGAATTAGATAATATTTTATCAAAAATCAATGTTCCGGTTCAGGTCATTGGTGAAGTTAAAGGTGATTCTTTAAAAATCAACAATAATGAATTCACAATTGACGAGTTGGATAATTCATATTATGGGGTTATTGAGAAATATATGGCTTAAATTGGTGTTTAAATGTTTTTATCTAAATTAGACTCTTTAAATGATGCTTTAAAATTAATTGATGATAATCAAAAATTAATGGATACTGAGGAAATTCCATTAGATAAAGCTCATAAACGAGTTTTGGCTGAAGATATAATATCTTATCATAATTCCCCTCCATTTGATAAATCCGCAATGGATGGTTTTGCACTTAAAGCTGAAAATACTTTTAATGCCTCACAGTCACAGCCTAAAACATTGAAAATAATAGACATGGTAGGTGCAGGATGTTTTTCGGATAAAAGTGTTGGTGAAGGCCATGCTGTTATAATAGCTACCGGAGCACCTGTTCCTGATGGTGCTGATGCGGTTTTAATGAAGGAATACACTACAACAAAGGATGATGAGTTAACAATTTATTCTCAGGTTACTCCTGGAGAAAACATATCTCCCAAGGCAGAGGATATTAAAAAAGGAGATACGGTACTGTCAAAAAATACATTCATCAGATATCAGGAAATGGGATTAATAGCTTCAGCAGGTTATGATACCGTAAAAGTATTTAAAAAACCTAATGTTAAATTAATCATAACGGGCAATGAATTAGTTGAGCCAACTAAAGATGAGTTATCTGATGCAAAAATTATTAATTCAAATAAATTCACAATTAAATCAATGATTGAAGATTCAGGTGCCTGTGTTAGTATTTCTCATGTTGGAGATTCCTTCAAGGAAGTTAGAAATGCGATTCACGATGCATCCGAAGAGTATGATGTTATAATGACTACCGGCGGAACGGCTATCAGTGACGGTGATGTTGTTCTTGATGTTGTCGATGACTTAGGTGAAATCTTATTCCATGGTGTTGCTATAAGGCCTGGAAAACCAATTGGTGCAGGTATTATTAATGATAAAATGATATTTACTTTTTCAGGCCAGCCTGTTGCGGCAATGTCTCAGTTTGACATTTTCGCAAGAAAATATTTATTTGAAATGCAGGGAAGGAAATTTGATTTATCCGTTACTAAAAGACAGGCAAAACTGAAAATTCCTTCACAGCTTGGAAGAACAGATTTTATCCGTGCATTTTCTGATGATGATTATGCAAGACATATATTGAACAGAGGTTCCGGCATTATTCGCTCTATGGTGGAGGCTAACAGCTATATCATAATAGATGAAAATGATGAAGGATATCAAAAGGGTGATTTAATTAACGTTGTCTTTTTTAATTCATTACTTTGGTAGTTAAGGTGATGATTTTATGAATGGTATTTATTATTATTTGGTAGCTTTCCTGCTTATATGGGGGGTTGCATTAATATTCAAAAATAGATTGTCAAATCATGGTTTTGAAATCAACTTTCCCGTTATAATGTGGAGGACAGGCAGGCTTAGGGGATTTATAAAACACATTTCAGACTTGTCACCAAAATTCTGGAGATACTTTATGACCGTAGGGGTTTTCGTATCCTTCGGTGCGATGATAGTGATGACATGGCTGATTGTATCATCTCTTGAAAATGTTTTTACAACTCCGTCTGTTTCGATTGTCATACCCGGTGTTGAGGTTCCCGGTTCTCCAATATATGTTCCTCTGGGATACGGTTTAATTGCACTTGCAAGCGTACTTGTGATTCATGAATTTTCCCATGGAATAATTGCCTTAAGCGAAAAGATTCCAATCAAATCAATTGGACTTTTATTGGTTGCTGTTATTCCGGGAGCATTTGTGGAACCTGATGAGGATAAATTAAAAGAAGCTAAAAGATCAACTAGACTTCGCGTATATGCCGCAGGATCAGTTGCCAATATGTCACTTGCGGCTGTTGCTTTAGTTTTCTTTTTGCTGATTTCATCATTTGCGATTCCTGCCAATTTCAATGAAAACGGTATTGAAATTTCAAGAGTTGTTAGTGATTCACCGGCCAGTACCTGTTTAAAAGAGGGTATGATAATAGAATCAATTGACAATCATACAATTTCAGGTTCCGGCGATTATGCGGATGTGGTAGGTTCATTTAAGCCTGGAGATAATGTTACTGTAGGGACAAATCAGGGTGATTATTCGCTGATTCTGGATAAAAATCCTAACAATGCATCTCTGGGTTATTTTGGAATCCAAGCATCTAAGCATTATGAACTTGCAAATAACATGTTTGGTGATCTTCCATGGGTTTACTTTATGCTTGCTGAGTTATTTCAATGGGTATTCACATTGAATCTTGGAATTGGTATGTTTAATCTACTTCCGTTAAAGCCTTTGGACGGAGGTCATATGCTTGAAAATTTACTGAGTTATAAACTTAGTGAAAAATATTATAAACCGATTGTTAATTCAATTTCAGTAGTAATGGCTATTATCATAGTATTCAGTCTGGTAGCCGGTTTTTTATAGTTTGATGGTTAAAAAAAAAATTTAAAAATTGAAAGAATATTATTCTTTCAATTAGAAATATCTTTCTAATATTCCTTCTAAGATTTTGTAGTGGCGACCTTCATCTTTTGAGCTTTCTCTGAAGAAGTCAGCTGCAGTTTCGATGCCTTCTTCCTGTGCTTTTTCTGATGCTTCTCTTTTTTCGGCGTTAGCCATTTTTTCGCCACCCATCATCCATTCGATGTTTTCTTTAAGGGTACCTTTTATGATTCCGTTCATTTCACAGAATCTTGCTGCATGTTCTGCTTCTTCCCATGCTAATCTTTTAAATACTTCTGCTAATTCCCCATAACCTTCTCTTGAAGCTTGTCTGGACATAGCTAAGTAGATACCTACTTCATTTGTTTCTCCTTCGAAGTTTCCTGCTACATATTTTTCTACAGGAGTTCCTTTTGTAATTCCAATTTCATGTTCATATTTTACCATAATCTACACCTCCAATTTGGATTGCCTTATTTGTCCTATATAGCTTGAAACACCGTAATTTCACGGTTCTTCTGATTATATGCTCTATTGAATATAAAATCACCAATCTATATTCTTCATTTGAAGATTCAGACAATTACAATAGCTATTGTACTTTTCTAACTTTGTTATTGTTGAAAAAAGTTTCACTGAATTTTGCCATTGCTATTTATTATTTTAGATATTTTTACTATTTAAAGTACATCAATAAGCACCCGAAAAAAATAATGTGCAAACACCATAATCTAAAAATTATGGTATTTTACACTATTTTTGATAAATGATTATAATTCCTTACAGGACTGAGCCAGTTTTTTACCTAACTCATAACTTGTTTCATTTTCGTCTTCTGTCGGTACGAAATAGATTTCCTGGGTGTCTACAACATCAAATCCACATTTATCCAGTTCTTCAGCGAGAGCTTTAGGTGTTCCACCTTTTCCTCCCATTGAACCAAAGGTTACTGCTTTTCTTTCAATTCCTGTTCTGTTGAATAAAAGCCCTTTTAGATAATACATTATGTCTCCTATACTTGGGTATGGGACATCATTTATTGTTGGATCTCCAATAGCTATTCCTTTACTTGTTAATATACTTTTAACAATTTCTGACCTTTCATCTTCGTGGAGGAAGAATATTTCAACATCATATCCTTCAGACATTGCTCCTTCTGCAATTTCATGGGCCATTGTTTGAGTTGAATAGTGCATTGTGTCGTATACTATAGTAATTTTGTCTTCGCATACTCCGGTTGCCCAGTTCTGATAGGCTCCGATAATCTGCATAGGGTCAGTCCAGATTTGACCGTGTGAAGGTGCAATTACTTTGATTTTTTCAAGTAATCCAAGTTCTACAACTTCATTCAATTTCTTAAGAACTAATTTTGAGAGTGGTGTAATTAAATTAGCATAGAACTTTTGAGCAGCGTCCATCAATACATATTCTGGAATTTCATCACTGAATCTTTGGGTGAAACATAAGTGCTGACCAAATGCATCATTTGGGAATAATATACCAGTTTCATCAGCGAGTAATGTGAACATACTGTCAGGCCAGTGCAGTAAAAATGCATCGAGGAATGCTAATGTTCTTCCGCCGACATCAAGGGAATCTCCTGTTCCGACTGTAACAAATTCAGCGCCTTCTAATTTAGGATAATGTTTTAATAATCCTTTAACTGCGATTTCAGTACAGTAAATTGGTGCTTCAGGGAATCTTTTATGTAAGTCGTATAATACTCCTGAGTGGTCTTTTTCCACGTGGTTTTGAATAATATAATCCACTTTAACATCTCTTCCTTCCTGAGCAAATGCATCGTCAATACGTGCCATCATTTCAGCAGTTTTGCCTGGATATGCATTATCGATAATTGCTACTTCATCTTCTCCAAACACAATGTATGCATTGTATGTGGTTCCATCTAATGTGTATCCGTGATAGGTTCTTAAATCCCAGTCGAGGACTCCTATCCAGTATACGCCTTCAGCTATTTTTTTAGCATTAGCTTTCATTATATCTCCTAAAATTAAATTGTTTTAATCCATACGAACAGCATATGGATTTAATACTATTTTTGTAATTTGTATGATATATATATTTTGTTTGAATTACTATAGGGTTATGTCTAAATAGATTCCATTGTTCCATCTGCAAATGAAATTATTCTGTTTTTGAATAGAGCCGTTATTAGTTAATTATATTATAGTTTTTTTGGAAAAGTTTATACCTTATAAACTACATATAATATAATCATGAAAGTCGCAAAAATTGAAGACCATTTGTCTGATAAAGATATGAATGATCTTTTAAAAGAGCATAAAGATTCCTATAACATTTATAGGAGAGTGTTGCTAATAAAAATGGTCAAAAATGGAGATACAATTAAGAAAGCTTCAGAAATCATTGCAGTTTCTAGAAAAACTGGTGAACGATGGGTGAAAGAATATAATGAGAAAGGAATTGAGGGTTTATTGCCAGATTATAGTAACTGTGGATTAGAATCGGATTTAACAGATGAAATGCTTGAAATTCTTTATTACTACATCACACATAGTGATAAAGGATATACCATCGAAGACGTACAATATTTGATTTATGGATTATTCAAAATAAAATTTAGTTATAATCATACATGGTTCATAGCAAGGAAAAAACTTGGATTAAACTATGGAAAACCTTTTATTAAATATAATGCTCGCACTGAAGAAGATATGAAGTTATTTAAAAAAAACTAAAAATTATCAATACAAACAGTCGAATGTTAGCATTTATGGATGAAACAGCCTGTCAAAGTGTAACGAATGTTCGAAGAGTATTATATGCTCCAAATACAAAAAATATACAAGTACATTGTGGAGAATACTTTAAAATTAATGTAGTTGGATTTATGGGTGTAAATTGTAAATCATATATGAAATAAATACTCGTGGGGATTCAATTAATTTTTTAAAAGCATTATGCCATTTCCGAATAGAAAATATGATTAATGATGAAGTTAAACAGTTAATTGAAGATGCGATATCAAATTCTAAATTTAGATGACAAATATATTGTCACTGTCTAAAATTGTCATGATAATATGACCCTTAATTTAACTACCCCTACATGAAAAGAATCACCAATCAATATAACAATTG